>NZ_CDRNDK010000014.1:0-35666 GCF_977012225.1 Planomonospora algeriensis
GCAGCTCACACACCAGATTCGGCATCATGCGTGACCACCAACTGCGGAACCCGGGAAGAGGGCCGGCTCCCAGTGCCGCTCACGACAGCGGGTAAGGACGAGGTCTTGGCCGGGGATCGCCGATCACCAGTCGTCGGTGATGAGGTGCTGGGGCGGGGCCGTGATCTTGACGGGGGTTCCTCATCCCCGATAGACGATGTTCATCGTCATGGTCTCGCCGTCGCCGCCCTCCGGCCGGGTGAACCTCATGACGGCGTGGAAACGTCTCGGTAGATCATCCGGGCCCACCCAGAGTCTCCAGGTGATCGGTCCACCCCACGTGGCATCCTCCTCGGTCCCGAAGAACATTCCAGCCTGCCGCTCACCCAGCTGGGGAACCATCGCCGTGCCGCTGTAGAGGGTTGTCTTCACTCCCTCGAAGGTGCCACCGTCGGTGCTGGTTGCACCGTAAGAGGCACCCAGTTTGAGGAAGCCCGGGTTGATCCCGTTGATCAAGTCCTCTCCCCAGATGACCCCGGCCAGGTTCCGCCCGTAGCTCCATTTCCCCACCGTCGACGCGACTTCCAGACGTACTTGCCCTCCTTGGACCGCACGTAGGCCTGGGAGTAGAACTCCCGGCCGATGCTGATCCCTCGGGAGCGGCCCGTCCCATCTGGCTCCTGAGAGATCTCCGTGGTGTCGGCGGCGTACACCCCTGAAGCCCTGAAGCGGTACGCACCGGACGCCTTCATGTCCCAGGTAGCCGGAGGTCCGCCACGTCGCTTGACGAAGAAGCGCACGCTACTCTGCTTCGCGAACTGCTCCTTGATCGCTTTGACGACGGAATCGAGAGAGCCCGGTTCAGGGGCCGCGTGCGCGGCGCCCCCGGGAATCGCGACGCTCAGCAGCCCGGCCATCACCAGCGCGATGCTCATACGTTTCATGTTCAGATCATCACGGATGATGATCTCTGTCTCGTCATGGCACGTCCCTTACCCCGCCTGATCGGCCAGATCGAGGATAAGCCGGTGGTGGCCTACCGGCCTGGGGGAGAGCGATCGGAAGCGGGCGCCATCGGCGAGCCGTACCGGGGACCGTCTCCGTTCCACAAGTCGGCCCACAACATGTGTTCCGGAAAGATGGTACGGAGTTGACTTCCTGTATGGTCGGGGCATGCCCCCGGTTGCTGATCATCCTGAACGCGGTCTCGAGCTCGGTTACGCCCGCGTCTCGACCACCAAGCAGTCCCTGGAACGCCAGCTCGACGCCCTGACCACGGCCGGCATCCCGGCCGAACGCATCTACACCGATCGCAAGACCGGCACCAGCATCGAGCGCGAGGGCATGACCGCCCTGCTCGCCTACGCCCGAGCGGGCGACACCATCGTGGTACACACCCTGGACCGGCTCGGGCGCAACCTGCGCGAGGTCCTCAACCTGGTCCACGACCTTTCCGAGCGCGGCGTCGGCGTGCGCTCCCAGGCCGACCCGCTGCCGGTCAACACCACCGACGCGGGCATGGGCCGCATCGCCTTCCTGCTGCTGGCGTTGTTCGCCGAGATGGACCGCACCTACACCGCTGAGCGCGCCGCCCACGCCCGCGCCGTCGCCGAAGCGAGCGGCCGCCGCATCGGCCGGCCCGTCGCCCACCCCGCCGACAAGATCGAATACGCCCGGCTGCTCAAAGCCCAGGGCGAGTCCCTCGGCACGATCGCGGCCAAGACCGGCATCCCCAAGACCTCCCTGCACCGCTACCTGGCCACCGCCGTCGCTCCGAAAGCCGAGACCGGAACGCCGGGATGAACGACTCAGCGCAACGTCGCCCCGCGCCGCAGGCCTTCAGCGTGCGCTGGTGGCAAGACGATCCCGAGCACTGGCAGTTGCTGCAGTTCGAGGCCGGTCACGATGAAGACGGCCGACCCGTTGACCTGTGGTGGAAGGATCGTCGACACGTCCTTCACGCCCTGATCCGCACTCCGGACCGCGCCGACGCCGGCTTCGCCCGGTTCCTGCTGAAGCAGGAGACACAGCGGCACGGACACTCCTGGGGGTTCAGCCACACCATCGAGATCGCAGCCCTGCTCGTCGCCGAACACCGGCGCACCGAGGACATCTGGCTGCTGTGGGAGGCGATCCTCAGAAGCTTCGACACCTGGTGTGGCCTTCCCCATCGTCTGCTGTTGTCCGCAGGAGCGGCCCGCGCGGTGGAGTACGTCGGCACCTGCGATCATCCGCAGCGAGACGATGTGCTGCAGCGCCTCCAGGAGATCCTCCCGGTCACCGACGAAGAGATCGCCCGGCTTCTGAGCGAGCGACGCCGCTACTACCGCGGGATCCTCGGCGAACTCGACGAGTCGTGACCAACGGCTTCGGCTCTGGCGGTGGGTGGTCGCTTCCGCTGGATGACGTTGGAGATCCGCCGCCGCTTACCGGTGAAGGTCACGGCCGTCCGGCACACGAACGAGGCGGCGTACTCCGACGCGGTGTCGGAGTACGCCGCCTGGGGACACCGGGCGCGCGTTCGTGGTGGCTGCTTCGGGTCGGGGCCGTCCTTCGGCGTCGGTCTGCCGCGGTGTGCGGTCCGGGTGGGTCCGGTCGTGCGTGCGGCGGGAGTCGGCAGGGGCGGGGCGGGCCGATCCGGCCCGTGCGGGTCCGCATGACCCGGCCCCCTACTGAGCCGGCCCGGCCTGTCCGCCGTCGAACACCTCGGCGACCAGGCGCTGGGCCGCCTGCTGGAAGGCCGCTCCCATCGACAGTTCGGCGTCGTCGACGTAGTTCAGCGCGGCGGTCAGGGTCGTGCCGCCGTCGGGCGTGCTGTACATCAGCGCCGCGTGGCCCGCGATGCCGCCGTTGTGGGTGATGACGGTGGCGCCGCCGTCGGTGGTCAGCACGAACACGCCCAGGCCGTAGTCCATGTTCGGGATGCCCGTCGGGTGCGGGGTGCACATCTGGGCCAGCAGCGCGGCCGGCAGGAGCCTGCCGCCCATCAGCGCGGAGATGAACGTGTGCAGGTCACGGGTGGTGGAGATCATGTCTCCGCCGCTGGAGATCCAGGAGGGGTCGTGCCGGGTGACGTCGACCGTCTTGTGCTCGTCGGCGTCCTGGTAGCGGTAGTAGGCGCGGGCGTGCGGGGAGGGGATGTCGGTCTGGCTGGTCGGCTGGACGGTGCCCGACAAGCCGAGCGGCCCCAGGATCAGCCGGTGCATCTCCTTGGCGACCGGCCGGCCGGTGACCTTCTCGATCAGCAGCCGGGCCAGCACGTAGTTGGTGTTGGAGTAGCTCCAGCCGGTGCCCGGCGCAAACCGCGCCGGCTTCGACAGCGCCAGCCGGACCAGATCTTCGGGCCGGTGGGTGGTGAACCGGCCCTCCGCCCACTCCTTGCCCGAGGTGGTGGCGGGGCTCCCTGGCACGAACGTGCCGTCGGGGTCGTAGTCGCCGGTGAAGTTGAAGATCCCGCTGGTGTGCTGCAGCAGCATCCGCACCGTGATCCGCTCGTCCAGCCCGAGCCCGGGCAGGTGGTCGGCCATCGGGTCCTCCAGCCCGAGCCTGCCTTCGGCCACCAGCTGCAGCACCACGGTGGCGGTGAAGGTCTTGGTGTTGCTGCCGATCCGCACGTGCCCGTCGACCGGCGGTGTGGCGCTCTGGCCCAGCTCGGCCGTGCCGGCGCTGGCGGTCCACTCGCCGCGTTCGTCGTGCACGCGCATCGTCACGCCGAGGAAACCGGAGTCGATCATCTCTTCGATGGTCTTGTGCAGCTGCGGGCGGGCCTGGACGGGGTGGGGGGTGGACATGGTGGTGTGCTCCTTGAGGACTGTTGCGGAATTCAGCTGGAGGGGATGGGGCCGCTGCGCCCGACAGGCCCTTGGCGCGGGCCCTGCGAGGCGCTCTTCTTACAGGCTGTGGGCGGTGATGTCGCCGTAGGCGGTGGTGGCGTGGATGGTCAGCCCGGCGGCGGCGCCGTCGGTGTTGGTCAGGGCGTTGTGGATGCGGCCGTAGGTGGTGCCGGCGTCCAGGGACGCGGAGGTTCCGCGGGCGGCGCCGACCGAGATGTCGCCGTGCTCGGTGCGCAGCGTGACCGTGCCGTGCACGGCCTCGGTGATGCGCAGGTCGCCCTTTTGGGTGCTGATCCGGGCGGGGCCGCCCAGGCGGCCGACTGAGACGTCGCCGGCCTGGAGGGTCAGGTGTGCGCTTTCGGTCTCGTCGAGCTTGATCGTGCCCTGCGCGCCGGTGAAGGAGACGTCACCGAGCCGTCCGACGCCGCGCAGTTCGGCGCTGGCGGCCTTGGCCTCGATGCGTGAGCCGGCGGGCAGCTGGACGGTCACCTCGATGGATCCGGAGGGGCCGAAGAACTGGTTTGCGGGTTCGGGGGTGCAGATGCGCAGGACGCCGTCGTCGTAGGCGACGGTGGTCTGCTCGGCCGCCTTGACGTCGCGGCTCTTGGCGGCGTTGGCGGGCAGGACCTCGACCGTGGTGTCGGTCCGGTCGGCGGCGATGAGGCGGATGCATCCTGCGGGGATGTCCAGGACCGTCGAGACCGGGGTGGGGGTGGCGAACTTGTGCATGGTGTGCTCCTTCGTCTGTGTCGTGCTCTCCGTCGGCATCTTGTTTCCAACAAGGGAAAAGCTACGTTGCTTTCACTATCTCGGCAACGTATATGTTGCGCATGAGAGTAGTTTTCGCAGGTTAATGCTTGAAAATTGTTGCAACGGTTCTGAATCTAACGCAATGATCTCAAACGCTCTCGTTGCAACCGGTGGAGAGTGAACGCTATGGTGGGGACACCACGGACGATGAAGGAGACCGCGATGCCGGGCGGCAGACTCACCCAGCAGGAACGCCAGCAGATCGCGCTGGGACTGGCCGACGGCCTGGCCTACGCGGAGATCGCCCGACGCCTCGACCGCCCGACCTCGACGGTCACGCGCGAGGTGATGCGCAACGGCGGCCCCGCCGCCTACCGCGCCGATCTGGCCCACCGCGCCACCGAACGCCGCGCCCACCGCCGCAGGAAGACCGTACCCCCGGCTCCCGGCACGCCCCCGCAGGCCCACGGACGCGACGCCGAGGCCGTACGCGAGTACGAGGAGACGTTCACCACCGTCTTCATGCAGTCGGGCCTGCCCACGATGACGGCCCGGGTGCTGGCGAGCCTCTACACCACCGACACCGGCAGCCTCACCGCCGCCGAACTCGCCGGGCGCCTTCAGGTCAGCCCGGCGTCCGTCTCCAAAGCGGTCGCGTTCCTCGAAAGCCAGGGCCTCATCCGCCGCGAACGCTACGAACGCCGCCGCGAACGCTACGTCGTCGACGACGACGTCATGTACCAGTCCACGATGGCCGGCGCCCGGTCCACTGCCCACCTCGGCGAGATCGCCCGCCAGGGCGTGGGCGTCCTCGGCCCCGGCACCCCGGCCGCCGCCCGGCTGGAGAACATCGCCCGCTTCGTCGACTTCGTCTCCGAGAGTATCGCCCGCGCCGCAGAGCAAGCCCGCGAGATCCTCCATACGAAACCCGAAGCGACCTCGGACGGCCCCGCCTGAACGACATTCGGATCCCGGTAAGGATGGACGCGGGACCAGCGGGGGCGGCCGCGACGATGCGGCGGTGACGCCGGTCCCCGGCCTCTCGTGCCGGGGACCGGCTCGGCTACCGCCACGACTTCGGCGGCCGCCGGGACCGCGGCATCGACGTGGAGAGATCCACCGCGCCACGCCGGATGCGGCCTGCCCACGCTGCAGAGCCGGCGGCCGGGCTTATCCTGACCGCTCCGACCCCAGAAACAACCGTCCCGAAAATGATCGTTTTCGGGACGGGTGCGAGGGGCGTGTCAGGTCGGGATAGAGCCCGAGAACGTCAGGTAAGGGTGTTCGCCGTCGAGCCACGCCCGGTCGAGCCGCACGCCTGCGGCCAGCTCGACGGCCGCCAGGAAACCCGCCTGCCAGTCCCAGCTGTCGTCTCTGCCGAGAAACTCCTCATCCACAACGTCGACGAAGAAGTCCTCCAGCGCCGCCAACTCGGGCCACTGCGTCAGGCCGGGGTGGTCCTCAGCGCGTCCCGGGAACAGTCCGTCGATTGCCAGGAGGACCTCGCGTCGACGGCGAGGGACAGGGAGTTCACGGAGTTGACGTTCCACCAGGCGTTGTAGACGCGGGCGTTCACGCTCACCCGCTGGAGCACGCTGGGGAGGGACAGCTCGCTGATCCCGTACACGACGACTGCCGTGCCGATTCGGTCCATGACCGCGCACGGTCCGGCGCGGGGGAGCGGGAGGTTGACGATATGGGGACGGGCCGTCCGGTGAAGCTCGTGGCTCGTTCCGTCGCCCAGCCGCGTGCTCACCTCCTGCAGGGTGAGCGGGTCCGCGCCGCCGTGGGGAAGGATGACGGTCCAGCTCAGCGCCACAGTCAACTCGGCCTCGCTGAGAAGCCGCCGGTAGTGCTCGTACACCTGATCGGCCGCAGGCCGTCCGGAATCCACGTGATGCCCTCCTTGATCATCGCTGGCGATTTAAGGTTGGGCGGTCTCGGCCTTCGCTCGGGCGCGTGGACTCTGCCCCTTGGGATGTCCGGTATTGTCCGGTCTGCCTTTTTTGATCACGGGGTGGTAGGGACGGACCCCACGGTTCTTGCGTCCCTTGGGACGGCCCGGCCCCGGTGTGGAGGGTTTCGGCGACCTAGTCGGTGGTTTGTTGACCTGGGGCTGGTGCCGCGGTAAGCCGGTGGGAGGAGGGAAAATCCTGCCATTCGGGGGTGGTCGTGATGACGACCGCACGACGTCCGTGTCCACCGGCCCCGGGCCCGCTGGAGGAGTACGCGGCCCGGTTCGATGACCTGTGGCGCTCGCTCGCGCAGCGCCGGGGGTTTCGCGACTACCTGACCGGGCTGCTGCTGCCGCGGGACCGCAACAAGACGCTGACCTGCCTGGCCGGTGCGGAGCCGGTGACCGGAGCCCAGAACGCGGCGGTGCAGCGGCTGCAGTTCTTCCTGTCGGAGTCGCCGTGGGACCCGGAGACGATCAACGCTCGGCGGCTGGAGCTGCTGCGGGCCGATCCGGCGACCGCGCCGCACGCGGACGGGGCCCTGGTGATCGACGACACCGGCGACCGAAAAGACGGCACCGCCACCGCCCATGTCGCCCACCAGTACCTGGGCTCGGTCGGGAAGATCGAGAACGGGATCGTAGCGGTGAGCACGCTGTGGGCCGACGAGCGCGTCTACTACCCCCTGCACGCGCTGCCCTACACCCCTGCGGGCCGACTGCCCCGCGGGCGCGCAGATCCGGCGTTCCGCACCAAGCCGCAGATCGCGGCCATGCTGGCCGACCGGGCCCGGGCCGCCGGGGTGGCGTTTCGGGCGGTGGTGGCCGACTGCGCCTACGGCGACAATGCGGCCTTCACCGCCGAGCTGTGGGCCGCGCGGGTGCCGTTCGTACTGGCACTCAAGCCGCACCAGGGCTGCTGGGCCCCGATGGAGGAGGCGCACACGCCGATCGACGCCGCCCGCCTGCTGCCGTGGGGCGGTCCGCCCGCGCCGGGCGCGTGGACCAGGGTCGTGCGGCGCTTTCACGACGGCCGCACCAGCGTGTGCTGGGCCGCCGACGCGGCCCTGGGCGGCTACGGCCCCCACCAGGCGGTCCGGCTCATCATCGCGACCACTGATCCGGCGACGCTGCCGGCCAAGGCCACGTGGTACCTGGCCACCAACCTGCCCCGCCCCGGCGGTCCGGCCGCGGCCCGCTCGCCGTTCCCGGCCGCCGAGCTCGCCGAGATCGTGCGCCTGTACGGCCTGCGCACCTGGATCGAGCAGGGCTACAAGCAGGTCAAGGACGAACTCGGCTGGGCCGACTTCCAGGTCCGCTCCGATGCCGCGATCCGGCGCCACTGGACGCTGGTGATGTGCGCGTTCGCCTTCTGCTGGCATGCCCGGCCGGGTGGTCCGGCCCCGCCGCCGCAGGTTCCGCCCGCCGCGGCCGACGGTGGAGAGAGGGGGATCCGATCGCGCGGCGCCGCCGGCGCCCTGGTGCTGGCCGCGGGCCCTGCGTCACGTCCGCGGCTGGTTGACCCCCTGCGCGCTGCTGCGACGCTGGTGGCGCAACTGGTCGACCAGGCCCCCGCCCACTGAACTGCAGGCCATGCTCGAAGCCGTCACCGCAGGACGGCCTCTCAACCTCTACACCCCGCCTTAACAAACCACCGTCTAGCGACTGTCGCCTTCCGGTCGGTGGGACAGGCTGCGCGAGAAGGTGATCTGTTCCGTCGGCCGGGCACCTGTATTAATATCCGGCGGATACCACGCCAGCTCCGAGAACCTCATCCGGCTTTCCGGGCAGAGGTTTCCGGACGGTGTCGGCGCAGGTCGCTACAGTGTCCAGAAAAGCTTACTTTTCTGGACGGAAAGGACCTATTGTGGCCGGCCGCACCGTCGCCTGCTGCCGCGCCTCGACCCGTGACCAGAACCCCCAGCTGCAACTCGACGCCCTCGCCGAGCACGGGTACGACCTGCTGTTTGAGGAGAAGGTCTCCAGCCACCTGTGCGGCGACCGTCCCCAGTTCGCTGCGGCACTGACCAAGCTGCGGGCCGATGACACGCTGGTGTTCTGGAAGTCCGGCCGGTGGGGCCGATCGGCCGCGCATGTGCTGAGTGTCGTCACCGAACTGCGCGAGCGCGGGGTGAAGGTCATCAGCCTGACCGAGAGCTTCGACCTGGACACCAAGGAGGGCCGGGCGCCCGGCATCACCATCACAGGAAAGCCATCCTATGTACATGGTTTCCTGAATTCAGATTTCCGTGTACTGTGGGCACATGCTGACGATCGCCCCCGAGGTCGAGGTGCTCGCCCGATTCGGCCGCGCGCTGGCCGACCCGATCCGCTGCCGCATCCTGCTGGCCCTGCGCCAGGCGCCCGCCCACCCGGCCGATCTGGCCGAAGCCCTGGGCATCTCCCGCACCCGCCTGTCCAACCACCTGGCGTGCCTGCGCGATTGCGGCCTGGTCGTGGCCGTGCCCGTCGGCCGGCGCACCCGCTACGAGCTGGCCGACGCCCGGCTCGGCCACGCCCTGGACGACCTGCGCGCCCGCCGTGGTCGCGGTGGCCGCCGACGCCGAGCGCACCTGCGCCGGCGCCGAGACAGAGGGCTGCTGCTGATGGCCACCCTGTCCCTGGGCCCCGCCCCGGCCCGCCGCGCCGCCTTGGCCCGGCGCATCCGGCTGCTGGTGGCCGCCACCATCACCTACAACGTCATCGAGGCCGCCGTGGCGATCACCGCCGGCACCCTGGCCTCCTCGGCGGCATTGATCGGGTTCGGCCTGGACTCGATCGTGGAGGTCGCCTCGGCCGCCGCGGTGGCCTGGCAGTTCTCCGCCGCCGATCACGAGAAGCGGGAGAAGGTCGCGCTGCGCGTCATCGCGGTCTCGTTCTTCGCGCTGGCCGCCTACGTCGGCGTGGAGGCCGCGACCGCCCTGCTCGGCGCCGAGCAGGCCGGGCACTCCACGCCCGGCCTGGTCCTGGCCGCGCTCAGCCTGGCGATCATGCCGCTGCTGTCGCACGCCCAGCGCACAGCCGGCCGCGAGCTCGGCTCGGCCTCGGCGGTGGCCGACTCCAAGCAGACCCTGCTGTGCACCTACCTGTCGGCGGTCCTGCTGGCCGGCCTGGCCGTCAACAGCCTGTTCGGCTGGTGGTGGGCCGACCCGATCGCCGCCCTGATCATCGCCGCGGTGGCGGTCAAGGAAGGACGCGAGGCCTGGCGCGGGGACGCCTGCTGCGCCCCGGCCACCGCCCTGGCTCCCACCTCCGGCCCGGCTACGTCCGATGGGTGCGGCGACGGCTGCTGCAGCAGCACCGACACCGCCGACGCCACCGACAAGGAGTGATCATGGCCGTTGTCGCACTGCTGCTGTATCTGACCGCCCTTGCTCTGGCGTTCGACTGGCGCACATTCGCGCACTGGCGCCGCACCGGTGACACCGGCCTGCGTCTGGACGCCGGCACTGCGGCCACGCTGGCCGCCCAGCTGGCCATGGGCGCCTCCTGGCGGATCGGCGTGGACTCCGGCGAGCGCACCGCGCTGGTCACCGGCGACCCGTCCGTGCCTGACCGCCTGCTCCACTGACAGCAGCCGGGCGCACGACCCCTGTCGACAACCGGGCACGCAACAGCGAGTCCCAGCCTGGCCCGGATCAGGCCGGTGCCATGGACCGGGCCGCCGTGCAGGCGGCCCGGAAGCGGCCCACAACGGTCATCCTATTCAAGGACGTGATTAGTCATGTAATTTACTACAGTGTACGGGCCCATTCCGGGTGGAGGCGAGAAAGGCGGCGTCGATGGCTCTGCGGCACGCCGTGCTGGCGGCACTGCTGGACGAGGAGCTCAGCGGCTACCAGCTGGCCAAGGCGTTCAGCCTGGGGGTGGCCAACTTCTGGCACGCCCTGCCTCAGCAGCTCTACGCCGAACTCGCCAGGCTGGAGCGGGACGGACTCGTCAGCGGCAGGGAGGTCGTGCAGGACTCCCGGCCCAACAAACGGGTGTTCACCGTCACCGGCGCCGGCCTGGCCGAGCTGGAGCGGTTCGCGGCGGCCGCCGCCAAACCCTCCTTCATCCGCGACGACCTCCTCGTCAAGGTCCAGGCCGCCGACCACGTCGACGCCGGCGAGGTGATCGCACGGCTCGCGGAGCGGGCCGCCTTCGCCGACGCCAGGATCCACCTGCTCGGCGGGCTGCTGCGGAAGATGCGCGGAGGCCGGAGCGAGGAGGAGTTCCTGCGCCACGGCGAGCGGATCGGCCCCTACCTGACGTGCCTGCGCGGCCTCGCCTTCGAGCAGGGCAACCGCGACTGGTGCCGCCGGAGTGCGGCGATCCTGCAAGAGAGGCGGGCGGCCCATGCCCGGGGGTGAGTACCTGCGCTACGTCGCCCTGGGCGACAGCCAGACCGAGGGACTCGGCGACGGCGACGACGCCGGCAGCCTGCGCGGCTGGGCGGACCGGCTGGCCGAGCGGCTCGCGGTGGCCAGCCCCGCTCTCCAGTACGCCAACCTGGCCGTACGCGGACGCCTGGCCTCCCAGGTCCACGCCGAGCAGCTCGGCCCCGCCCTCGCCCTCCGCCCCGACCTCGTCACCGTCGTCGCCGGGGTCAACGACCTGCTCCGCCCCCGGTTCGACGCCGATGAGACGGCCGGCCACCTGGAGGCGATGTTCGCCGCACTCACCGCGCAGGGCGCCCTCGTGGCGACCCTCACCTTCCCCGACATCGCGCGGATCACCCCGCTGGCCCGCCCGGCCGCCCCGCGCGCCGCCGCGCTCAACCAGCGCATCCGCGCCGCCGCGCTGCGCCACGGGGTCGTCGTCGCCGAGACCTCCCACCATCCGGTCGTCACCGACCCGCGGCTGTGGAGCCGGGACCGGCTGCACGCCAGCCCGCTCGGGCACGAGCGGATCGCGGCGGCCGTCGCCCACGCGCTCGGGCTGCCCGGCAGCGGCGACGACTGGACCCACCCGCTGCCCTCCCCGGCGGTCGTCCCCTCCGGCTGGCGGGCCGCAGCCGTCGAGCTGCGCTGGGCCGCCGCCTTCCTCGGCCCCTGGATCGGCCGGCGCCTGCTGGGCCGCTCCTCCGGTGACGGCCGTACGGCCAAGCGCCCGTACCTGCTTCCCATCGCCGTCCCCCCGGTGGGAAGCGGGCCGGACGGGCTCGCGGGCGGGTTCACGGAAGGGCGCGGCGGACCCGCGGGCACGGTCTGACCGGCGCGCGGGACGCGGGTCCGGCCATCCGGGCGCCCGTCCGCCAGGGCCATCCGGAGCCCTGCGTTTTACGTTCTCCTGGGCCGTCCCGCCCGTCTTCGGTCGTGATCACGTCAGGGTTCCGCCACCTGCCTGCGCTGCCCCGTGTCGCGCTTGAGCGCGGAGCGCGGTTACACGACGATCACGCGTGACGGTGCGGCACCCGCCCGCCCGGCGGGGCGGGCGGGACGGACGTTCACAGGGGACGACCGGCCGACGGCGGTGCCCGGCCGGTCACCGTGCCGGTGATCCAGCCCCGGCGGATCCGTCCGCCCGTCCGCCTGGACGCCTGGACGCCTGGACGCCCGTCCGGACGACCCGTTCAGCCGATCCGCTTTCAGACGACTCAGAAGAGGTGCCCGCAGCATGCGCCTGACCGTTCTCCGCCGAAACATCGCCATCGCCACGGCCGTCGCCGTCGGGGCGATCGTCGTTCCCGTCACGATCGCCTGGAGCACCTCACCCGGCAGCTCCGTCGCGGTCACGTGGAACGCTCCGAACGTCGCTGCGGCGCCGGGCACGTCGCGCGTGGCCGCCGCGCCGACCGCGTCCCGCGCCGCCGCGCCCGGGGGCCGCCACGGCCACGACTCCGGTCTCCAGCCCTATCCCACCCCGCCGAGGGCGTACGACTTCGGGGAGACCCTGGCCAGGATGGAGGGCGATCTGCTGGAGATCGCGTTCTTCGCGCAGATGATCCCGCACCACCGTGCCGGGGTCGAGATGTCCCGGCTGCATCTCCAGCGCGGCGTCGACCCGCAGCTTCGCACCCACTCCGAGAACATCATCGCCTTCCAGGGCTTCCAGATCGGGCAGTTCACCCGTTGGCTGCGCGACTGGTACGGGCTCACCCCGCGGCAGGCCGTGCAGCGACTCCCCCGCGAGGCCCGCCGGGAGATCGAGGACCTGGACGAGGAACTGGCGATGATGGTCGCGGAACTGCGATCGGTCCCGGCGGGCAGGCGGTTCGACGTCGAGTTCGCGCGGTTGATGATCCCGCACCACCTGTGGGGCATCATGGAGTTCCTGGAGCCGGAAGCCCGTGCCGACCACCCCCAGCTGCGGGTGGCCTCGGCCACGGGGATCGTCGCCCAGCAGGCCCAGGTCGCCGACATGCGGACCTGGCTGTCGGGGCAGACCGGCGGACGCGACGAGCACGGCGGACGCAACGGACGCGACGAGCACTGAGGCATGGCGGGGCGGCCGCCGGCGATGGCCGTCCTGGTGGAGGAGGTCCGGGCCGCCGGACCGGGGATGACCGTGGTGATGTGCGGCGAGACGCTGTGGTGGCGTTGCCACCGGCGTCTCATCAGCGGCGTGGCCGCCACCCGGGACCTTCACAGCACGATGAGTGGAAGGTCACTCCTGCGGTAGCACCGCCGTGAGCGCCCTCCATCCGGCGGCATCAGCCCGCCTGGACACGGCCAGGTCATGACCGGCATCGATCAAGGTCCCCCGGCAGCGAGGGCGGCGGTTGCCACCTCGCGCCTCGGTTCGTTTCTTGGAGGAGACGCGACAGGGCAAGCACACGAAGTGCCGACTGGAACCGATCACGCGAAAGCACGCAAAGACCAGTATGGCGACATCGGGGCCTCCTGGCAGAGCCCAAGAGATCGCCGACTGCGAACGGACACGAGGAACTCCGGGGGGATCGGCCAGCAGCGGGGTCTTGCGCCCGTACCGGACGGTGAGACCGGGGGTGCGTCCATGGAAGTGGTGTAAGAGTTTCCCCAGACCCCGTGTCGCGGCCCGACCGAAGTGCGGCCGGGTCCGCGACGCCAGATGAGAACGGTGACCGTCGTGAACCTTGATGTGATCATGTGGCCGGACTTGCCGTGACCGGCGATGCGGCAAGAATGGCTCGGAGCGGAGGAATTCGGTCTCGGCCGGGGCTGGCTTTACGACCACCTGAAATCGCCGCCACCGCCACCAGGGGGTCGCGGTCGAGCAGATACACCCCGAATACGCCCCCGGCCAGTACGAGGTCTCCGTCGCCGTGACGCACCCGGTCGGCGCGGCCGACCTCGCGGTGCTGGTGCGCGAGACCGTCCGCGCCGTCACCGCACGCACCGGGATGCGCGCCGCCTTCGCGCCGAAGGTGCTGGCCGGCGGGGTCGGCAACGGCGGCCACGTGCATTTGAGTCTGTGGCGCGACGGCGTGTCCCTGATATCCGGCGGTCCCGGCCCCTGCGGGCTGACGCGCGAGAGCGAGGGGTTCGCCGCCGGGATCCTGACGCGGCTGCCCGCCCTGCTCGCCGCCGAGGCGGCCGCGCTGAGCCTGATCGACGAGTACCGGGTCAGGGTCTACCCGGTGCTGGTCGGCGGCGGCATTGCGTTCTTTCCTCACCGCGAGCGCCGGGTGGATCTCGAACTCGTCGAGACTCGCACCTTCAGCTCGAAAGTCGTCTACCTCCGCTACCGCGTGACGCGCTAACCCTCGTCCGCCGCGCCGTGGGAAGAACCCGAGTGCCGGAGGTTCCAGCCGAAAGAGACGTCATGACGAGGTTCGCTCGTCTGCAGAGTCCCTGAGGAAGCCGCCGACATCAATTCCGCGCAAGCTGCTGACGGTCTCTCCGCGCAACACATGGCAGGACCGAAGGGTGCTCAGCCCGCGAGGATTCTGTCCCAGTCCACCGTCTTGGCCCACGCGGCGTAGCTGTGCCAGTGCACGGCGGGGTATTTGGCGTGCAGAGCCTCGATGTCAAGGAAGTCGGTGGTGTTCTCGAAGTTCTCGAACATCGCGGCCACCTCCTCCCCGGCCCACTGCCGCACCATGTCCAGCGGCAGCTGCCGGTAGGGGATCTCCCTGCCGAGTACCTCGCTCAGGATCCGGGCCGCCTCCTGGCCGGTGACGCGATCGGACGCGAGGTCGATCCGCTCGCCGACGAACTCGTCGGGGTTTTCGACGGCATGGACGGCCATGCTTGCGATGTCCAAGACGCTCACCTGGTCGAGCGGCTTGCCGGGACTCAGCGGGTTGGCGAGCATGCCGTCGCCGAGCCGGCTGAAGCCGAGGTTGAGCACGTTCTCCATGAAGTACACCGGGCCGAGCACCGTCGCGCGCACCGGCCGCTCGCGCAGATACGCCTCGATGAGCTGCTTGCTGTCGGCATGGTCGATGCCGGTGGCCACCGGTCGGTCGCCGCCGCGCACAGAGGAGTACACCAGGTGGGCGTCGAGGCGGGCGGCGACGTCGACGAGCAGGCGTCCCTGCGCGACCTCCTCGTCCCTGCCGCCCTCGCTGAACGGCACCGACAGACCGAATACCGCGTCGGCGCCGGTGCAGGCCCGCTGGAGCGCGTCGGGATCGGCGAGGTCGCCGGTGGCGAGCCGTACGCCCCGGGCCGACAGCGCCTTCGCGGCGGGCGACTCCTGCGAACGCACGTACGCCACCACTTCGTGGCCGCGTTCCAAAAGCAGGTCGGCGACCGCGCCACCCTGTTTGCCGGTGGCACCGATGACGACGACTTCGGTCATGACAGACATCTCCATGGTTGAGACGGGATTCGATCCAGGACATGCGGGCGCGTTCCGGCCGGCCGGCCCGTCCAGCCGCGCCGCCCGCCGTCAGCGATTCTGGGACCTCAACCACAATTGAGGTCAAGCACTGGACGGCTCGGACGCTGCCTGACACCGGGAGACGTCAGGTGCCCGAGGATCACAGAAAGATGATCTCCGGTGCGTCTCGGCGCTGTGCGAGCGGTTCGGCATCCCTGTTCCTGAGGACTGTCGGCGCTTCCGGCAGTCCGGCCGGGAGCGGCCGGCTCCTGGCTTCTGCTCGCCGGCACTGACGGGGCGCATGACCGCTGACAACGATCGGGCCCGCAGCGGTTCGCACATGGGAGGCGGGAAGTGCTGCACCATGCGGGAGCGCGAAGAGCAGTTCCAGTAGGAACCGGACGCTGTCGGCGGCGTCGAGGCGGGCGGCGAGCGCATGTCCATCCCGGTCGTTCTTGACGGAGCGGTGGAGGGAGTTGGCGTAGGCGTCGAGCCATTCACCGGAGTTCCGGAAGGCCTCATCGGCGTCGAGTCGTGCCTTGGCGGCCAGGATGCGGGCGATGCCTCCATCCAGCCGATCGAGCACGATCGTGGCGCGGGCGAGGGCGTAGCGCTCGAAGCCGGGCATGCCGGCCGCGCGGAATCCGGTCAAAGTGATGACGGCGAGGTCGAGCAGCGAGGTGCGGCGGCTACCGCATCCGACTCCGAAGTCGTCTGCGCGAGTGTGCGAAGCGGTCTACACGCCGGAGATCGCAGTATCAAGTTACAGGACCCGGAGCTGCTCGCCGCCTATGGCATCCTCGCGGCTGCGCACAGCACCGTCGCCACCGACCACGTCGCCGACCTCTTGGGCCAGCTGGCGGCCATCATCGCCGACGGCGCGGAGGCCACCGCCCGCGTGGTCTTCCACGCCACCGCCAAGTTCCATCACCTCGCTCATGCCGCCGAATGGCAGGACCCCGGCATCGGCGCCGAGCTCGACGAGGTGTGCAGCTTGCTGCTCGAAGGTCTTCAGGCCCCCGCGTCGCCATAGCCGGCTCGGGTGGAGCACACGCCGCGGCTGATGCCGGCGGCGCAGTCAGCCCTGCCCATCACCATCCGGGCAGCAACGAACAAGAAGTGACGAACTACCGTGGTTCAAGCAACCGGAGTGACACGACCAGGCGGACCGGACGCTCTCGGCGAGCTCGATCTGGCGGCCGAACCGATCGGCCCCGGTCAGGTCAGGATCCGGGTCACCAGTGCCACGGTGAACCCGGTCGACGCGATGACCCGTTCTCGTCCGCGGCAAGACGCGGCGGACGCGGTGCGGGTGCCGGGCATGGAGGTAGCCGGCGTGATCACCGAGATCGGTCCCGCCGTCGACCGCGCGTTCACAGTCGGGGACGCCGTCATGGCCATCGTGGTGCCCTCGGGCGAGCACGGCGGCTACCGGGCGGACCTGGTCGTGCCGGCGCGGTCGGTCGCGAAGGTCCCGGCCGGGCTCTCGGACGTCCAGGCCGCCACCATCCCGATGAACGGGCTCACCGCGCAACTCGCGCTCGACACGCTGGCGCTCCCGGCCGGCGCGACGGACTCTTCGACGCCGCCGCGCTGGAGGCGGCTGTGCTCCCGGCCGTCAAGGACGGCGGCACCGTCGTCACCGTCCGCGGCTACCAGGGCGACGGGACCGACCGGATCCGCGTCGCCCCGATCTTCGTCCGCGACTACGTCAAGGCCGCAGCCGAGCTCGACCGGCTCGCCGAACTCGCCGGCGATGGACGGCTCACCGTCCGCGTGGCCGGCCGGCTGCCCACCTCCCGAGCCGCCGCGGATGCACCATGATCGATAAGGCGATACCGTCCCGGTATGGAATGGGCTGGATGGCGGCGCGGTGGAAAGGACATCACCGACGCGGTGGTGGCGGTCGCCGTGGCGCTGATCATCAGATACGCCGTCGTCGACCCGCCGGGGCCGTCGTCGTCCTGGCCGCCCTGGTCGGCCTGGCCGATAGCGGCGGTCGTGAGTTTCCCGATCGCCGTCCGGCGGCGCCGGCCGCGGGCCGTACTCGCCGTTGCGTGCGCCACGGCCGCGGCGGCGACCATGGCCGGCGCCGTCGCGGCGGGCGCGATCTGGCTGACTTTCACACCGACCGTGCTCGTGCTGTACCTGGTGGCCGCCACCGCCTCGATCGCATGGTCGGCGGCGGGGCTGGCGGCCTGCCTGCTCGCCATGGTGACCGCGGTCCTGAGCTTCTACGCGCAGGTGTTCCCGGCTCGAGCCCGCGGCGACGCCCAGCGAGATACGGCCGGCCTGGCCGATCGAGATCGGCACGATCGGCGTGCTCCTGAGCGCCGCGTGGGCGGCCGGAACGGTCGTGCGCTGGAAGCGGGAGACGACCGCCCGCCTCGTCCGCCATCTCGCCGAGGCCGCGGTGACCGACGAGCGCAGGCGCATCGCCCGGGAGCTGCACGACATCATCGGCCACAGCATGAGCCTGATCGCCGTCAAGGCCACCGTCGCCAACCACGTCGCCGACACCCGCCCGCAGGAGGTACGCGCCGCGCTGGCCGTCATCGAGCAGACCAGCCGCAGCACGCTCGCCGAGATCCACCGGGTGCTCGACCTGCTGCGCTCCGACGGTGATTCTCAGCAGGCCCCCGTGCCCGTGCCCGGCATGGCGGACCTGCCCGGGCTGGCCGACCATGCCCGCTCGGCCGGGATCGAGGTGGACCTGACCGTCCGGCAAGAGGCCGAGCTGCCCGTCGCGGTCGCGGTGTCGGTGTACCGGATCGTGCAGCAGGCCCTGACCAACGTCGTCACCCACGCCGGGCACACCCGCTGCTCGGTCACCGTGGACGCCGACGGGCGGGAGGCCGCGGTCGAGGTCGTCGACGACGGCCCCCGCCACGGCCGGCCGCCGCGAGCGGAGCACGGAGGCCACGGCTTGATCGGCATGCGGGAACGGGTCAGGATGTACGGAGGAACGTTCGAGGCGGGGCCTCGGCCCGAAGGAGGCTTTCGCGTGTCGGCTCGACTGCCCTACGATCCGGACGGCACCGCGACGTGAGCACCGGCGACGTGAGCATCGACGATCTGAGCATCGGCACCGCCCCGCACGAACCGTCCCCGCCCGTCCGGGTCCTGCTCGCCGAAGATCAGGTGCTGATCCGCGACAGCCTCAAAGTCCTCATCGACGCCACCCCGGGGCTGGTCACCGTGGGGGAGGCGGGCACCGGCGCCGAGGCCGTGCTCCTGGCCCGGCGGCACCGCCCCGACGTCGTCCTCATGGACGTGCGCATGCCGGAGATGGACGGCATCGAGGCGACCCGGCGTATCTGCGCCGATCCCGCCTGCGTGGGCGCGCGCGTGCTGATCCTCACCACGTTCGATCTGGACGAGTACGTCTACGCGTCGCTCCGGGCCGGCGCGAGCGGCTTCCTGCTCAAGAGCGCCACGGCGAGCGAGATGCTGGCCGCCGTCGAAGTCGTCGCCTCCGGTGAGGCGCTGCTCGCGCCCACCGTGACCCGCCGGCTCATCACCGAGTTCCTGCAGGGCCCTCATCCCGCCCAGGCCGCGCGGGACCTCGACGTCGTCACCCAGCGCGAGCGCGAGGTGCTCACCCTCATCGGCAGGGGGATGTCCAACTCCGAGATCGCCGAGCATCTGCACCTCACCGTCGGCACGGTCAAGACGCACATCGGCCGCCTCCTGGCCAAACTGGACGCGCGCGACCGGGCCCAGCTCGTCATCGCCGCCTACGAAGGCGGGCTGGTCGCCATCCCGGACGGCCGCCGGTAACCGGCCGGCCCCGCAGCCGCCGTCGGAGGAGCCGCCCGCTCCGGGCGGAGGACTCCCCGCTCAGGGCTGATCGTCCTGCGGGCCGGAGGCGGCCCGACCGGCCAGCCGCTCGTAGCGTTGCCTGGCGGCCTGCGGGGTACCGAGCCCGAGGCCGAAGGCGATCTCCTGCCAGGTCATGCCGCGGCCCCGCGCCATCCGGATGAGCCCGGCCTCCAGGTCGTCCGCCTGCGCGCGGGCCTGGGGGATGAGGCTCAGGGCGGCGACGATGTCGGCCCGGTCCACCTCCGGCTCGCCGTCGTCCGGCAGTGCCGCACCGCTGAGCAGGAACGACACGATCCTGACGGCCTCGTGCGGTCCGAGGACCGAGGGGTGGACCTGCCGTCGCCGTTGCGCGTCGGTGGCGGCGTGCCGTTCGGTGATGCGCAGGAGTGAGGCGTATTCGCGGTGTGCCCGGGCCTGCCCCGGATGCAGGGGGGCGAAAGGGTCTGCGGGCTGCTCGGAAGTCGGCGACATGAGACCAGGATGATCAATAGGTGATCGGTTGTCAACTACTTGTTTTGAACTATTCGTTTAAGCGTGGAGTCGCTCTCGGCGGAGAGCCGGGACCGGGGAACGCGCGGCCGGAGCCCGGTGCGGCGCGGTCAATCCCAGGCGGCGGTCTCCTTGAGGAAGACGATGCCGTCGATCATGCCGAGGTCGGCCGGGTCCAGTGGGAAGTAGGCGTAGTCCCGTGAGATGCGCGGGCTCGGCTGTGTGACGGCTCCGGCCAGGAGGCGGGCGTCGACGAGAGAGCGGTCCCAGGGGAGTGCGGACAGGATGCCCTCGACGGTGTCCGGGGGCGGGACGTCGGCGCCGATCGAGCCGAAGGCCGAGGCCAGGAAGGCGTACCGCTCGCCCAGGTGCGTCTCGGCGATCGCCCCCGCGCTCCACCACTGCAGCGTCTGGTCGCCGAGCCGCATGAGGCTCCTGGTCCGCTGCAGGTGGAGGTTGTGGGCGAAGACCAGGGCCGGGCCGTGCTCGGCGGCGGCACGCAGGTTGGCGGCCATCATCGCGTCCCGCAGGGCCGACAGCCGCGACACCCGCACCGGGGAGGTGTCGGCCATCCAGGAGTGGTAGCGGAGCAGGCCGACGGCGGTGCGCGCGTACAGCGCCGCCCGCTCCCTGTCCTGCGCGCTCAGCCGCGGCGCCTGCGTGTCGAGCAGCGCCACCAGGTCGTCGGCGATCAGGCGCAGCCGCCGGGCTTCGGTGGACCGGCCGATCGACTGGGACGGGTCCATGACCGTGGCCTGGTTCGTCCACCGGTCGTCCGGTCCCAGCAGCGCGTCGAGGGTTTCGCCGGTGCAGGGGAGCGGGCCGTCGAGCAGGGCGTGAAGGGCGGTGAGCGCCTGGCGCGGACTCTCGGCCCAGTACTCCAGCGGGCCGTCGAACCCGAAGAACCGGAGCCTGTCGTCATGCTCCTCGTTGTACGCCCGCATCCAGCGTACGAGGTCGCGGTTGGCCGGTGACGCGCCGAAGCCATGGCTGAAGCCGCGTTCCATGACCTCGTCGAGCGTGCCCGCGCCCGTCGTGATGTGGTCGTCCACCACCAGGCCCTTGAGGCAGTCGCTCTCGATGACGAATGACCGGTAGCCCTCGTGCTCGACCAGATGCCGGAAGACCTCGTTGCGCAACTCACCCAGCTCGCCCACGAAGTGCCTGGCCTCGCCCAGGCCGAGCAGCAAGGGCGCGGCGGGAAGCGACCGGAGGAACGCCGAGACGCTCGCGCCGTCGAGCGGACGGGCCGTGTCCTTGATGTCCATGGCCTCAACGATATCGTTGAAACATCGGTGTAAACTTTTCCGGATAAAACCTGCTCTCATCGCGATCAACCTTCAATCGGCGATGCTTCATGAGGCCGGTGGCCGCCGAAGGACACGGTGCCGTTGGTGAAGAACAGCGCGGTGACGGCCTCGCCGCGCCCGGCGCGGCGAGAGGGACGGCGGCGACGGAGGGCGGCTCTCCGATCACGGAGGTGCGGCGGAGGCGGGAAGGGGAGATCAGCGCAGGTATCGGCGGATGGCGTGGCGGATCTGCTCGGGCGTCATCGGGTCGGTCGACAGGGCGCTGTGCAGCACGAGCCCTTCGATCAGCGCGTCGAGTTCCCGGGCGGTGGTGGCGTCGAAGTGGAGTTCCAGCGCTCGGCGGCTGCGCGCCATCCAGGACTGGGTGACGGCCTTCAGCGCGGGGTTGCGCGCCGCGGCCCCGTACAGTTCCACGGCCAGGACGAGGTCGTGCGGTGAGCCGAGCAGGTCGTCCGAGACCAGTGTGACGACGGCTTCGATCGCCGTCTCACGGTCCCGGGCGGCGCCCAGACGCTCGTCGAAGACGCGGGCCGCCGACTCGGCGTGCCGGGTGAACGCCTCGATGAGGACCTCCTCCAGGGAGGCGAAGTGGTAGGTCATCGACCCCAGCGGCACGTCGGCGACGCGGGCGATCTCCCGGTGCGTCGTTGCGGCGACGCCGCGTTCGGCGATGACGGTGAGGGCGGCGTCGATCAGCCGGTCCCGCCGTCCGGGGTCGTGCCGCCGGGGCCGCCGCGAAGCGGATGGCCGCGAGACCGCGGTGGGATCGCTCATGGAGTGCCGGATTCGATCGTGCGGATCACGCGGGCGGGATTGCCCACCGCCACGACGTTCGCCGGCAGATCGCGGGTGACCACCGCGCCGGCGCCGACGACGGTGTTCTCCCCGATCGTGACCCCGGCCAGGACGATCGCCCCGCTGCCCAGCCACACGTTGTCGCCGATGGTGATCGGTTTCGCGGCCTCCCACTTGGCCCTGCGGGGCTCCGGGTCGACCGGGTGCGTCGGGGTGAGCAGCTGGACGTTCGTGCCGATCTGCACGTCGTCGCCGATGACGATCGGCGCGACGTCCAGGGCGACGAGGCCGAAGTTGGCGAACGACCGGGCGCCGATGCGGATGTGGCTGCCGTAGTCGACCCGCAGCGGCGGCCGGATCTCCGTGTCCTCGCCGACCGCGCCGAGCAGTTCGGTGAGCAGCCGGCGCCGCTCCTGCGGCTCGCGGGCCGATGTCGTGTTGAACGCGTCCATCAGGTCCATGGCCCGCAGGTGGTGCTCGGTCAGTTCCGGGTCGTCGGCGATGTACAGGTCGCCGGCGAGCATGCGCTCGCGCATCGAGCGGCCGTCCGCATCAGATGTCATGCGTACAAGGGTACACACTATGTGTACACTTGTACATATAGTGGAGGGTGTGGTGCCGGTGCCCGTCGCGAGCAGCCGGAGCGGTCTGGATCCTGCCGGAGTCGGCTCATCGGTGAACTCATCGGGCGTCAGGGAAGGTCCGCGGTGACGCGCCGGGCCAGCGCAGTCGGCACCAGCGGGAGCGGGTCATCTGGCGGCGAAGTCCTGGGTCCAGTAGATCACGCCATCGGAGCCCTCGGCCGCGCCGACCCCGATGAAGGTGAACTTGCAGTTCATGATGGCGGCCTTGGTCACGGAGTCGCCCATCCAGGCCTGTACGACCGCGGCCGGGGTGCGGTAGCCCTTGGCGATGTTCTCCGCCCAGCCGGTGCCGCCGGTGAAGCCGGCCTCCTTGATCCGGTCCGTGAAGGATCGACCGCTACGGGAGGTGTTCGAGAGGTAGCCGTACTGCGCCATGTCGGCCGAGTGCCCGCGGGCGGCCCGGTGAAGTCGCGGGTGGTGCTTGAGCACCCGGCATCCCTTCTTCACCCGCTGGGCATTGACCAATCGCACGACCGTGTTCTCCCGCGCCGTTCCCACTGTGACGGCGTCGGATGCGGACGCCGTGCCGGCCGGCCCGAACAGGTTGAGCGAGCCGAACCGGCCGATGCCGGAAGCCGGGGACGCCGTGGCGGCCTGCGCCGTACTGACGGGTGCGGCGATCGTGGCCAGGGCGGCGGCTGCGGCGAGCAACCCGAGAGATCGGCGCACAGGAAATTCCTCCGGTTGCGGTAGAGGCTGGACGGCGCCGCGTTCTGAGGCGACCTATATCGATGGGCCATCTTATGTCTCGGCGATCACCGCACGTTCAAGGTCGACGGGTCACAGCGGGTCGCCGCCATACCGCGACGATCCGGTCGTTCAGCGGACCCGGATCTGCAGTCAGCTGCGCTGGCACCTGCACGAACTCGGTCCCGAGCTGGAGATTCCCTGCCGGGGTCTGCGTCGCCGCCTGTCCGGCGTGGTCTACCGCGCTCAAGACCGTTGACGCCTCCCGCGCCGAAACGGCTGGACAGATGCGGGCAGCGGCCGCTCTTCGTGTTCTCGACCATGCCGCCGGCTCAGACGCCGGCCGCGGTGCCCCCGGAGGGGGTGGGGGCGTCCATGCCCTTGTCCGGTGTGCCGTCGAGGGAGATGCCCCGCGCGCTGAGCAGCACCACGAAGGCGCAGCTTCCGGTGAGGGCGATATCGGCGAGGTTGCCGACGAACAGTCCCCCGTAGTCGATGAAGTCGACGACATGGCCCCGGGCGAAGCCGGGCGGGCGAAATAGGCGGTCCAGCAGGTGAGAGGCGGCACCGCCCAGCAGCGCACCCAGCGCCACGGTCCAGGCCGCCGAACGCAGCCGCCGCCCGACATGCGCGATGCCGGCCACCGCCGCAGCCGCAACCAGGGTGAACACCCACGTCGCACCCTCGCCGATCGAGAAGGCGGCCCCCGGGTTGAACAGCAACCGCAGCTGAATCACCCCCGGGACCACCGAGACGCGTTCGCCGTCGGCCAGCGCCGAGATCGCCCACAACTTGGAGGCCTGGTCGACGAGAAGAACCATGACGGCCAGCACGAGCATCCACCCGTACGGCCGCATTCCTCGTCGCGCTGCGCGCGCGCCTCGTTCGTCCGACATGCCTGCCTACCTCGCGATCGGGGGATCGAGCACAGCAAATCTAGCGATACCGGCCTGCTGGTGGATACGGCGATGACGGCCCGTCCCTCACCTCCGGGTGCCGGAGAAGAGTCCACGAGGGTAAGGGTCAGGCAGGCGACGCCGCAGTACAGCCCGAACCGGACGTGCCGTCCGCCTGTCGCCCCTGCGGGAGACCGGCCGATGGAAAGGGCCGCGACCGCCCCGACCCTGGACCCGGCTACGGCCATGCTCACGGTCACGGTCACGGGCGCGGCGGTGAGGAGGCGAGGGGGTACGGCAGGATCCGCGCGCTGCTTTCCCGAGTCCATCACGCGTTCACCCTGCACAGCCACGACAGTGCCGGCAAGACCGACGCGGCGTTGGAGTCCAGCAGCCGGGGCATGCGGGTGCTGGCGATCTCCTTCGCCGCGCTGGTCGTCACCGCGGCCGCCCAGGCGGTGGTCTTCGCCTTCTCCGGGTCGGTCGCGCTACTGGGCGACACCCTGCACAACATCGCCGACGCCCTGACCGCGGTGCCGCTGGCCATCGCCTTCTCCCTGGGCCGGCGGGCGGCGACGCGCCGCTTCACCTACGGCTACGGCCGGGCCGAGGACCTGGCCGGGATCGTCATCGTGGCCGTCATCGCCGGCTCCGCCGCCCTGGCCGGATACGAGGCCGTCCAGCGGCTCGTCCGCCCGCAGGACGTGCACGCGCTGGGCTGGGTCGCCGCCGCCGGCGTGATCGGGTTCCTCGGCAACGAGTGGGTGGCTCGTTACCGGATCAGGGTCGGCCGCGAGATCGGCTCGGCCGCGCTGGTGGCCGACGGCCTGCACGCCCGCACCGACGGCTTCACCTCGCTGGCCGTCCTGCTGGGGGCCGGGGGCGCGGCGGTGGGCTTTCCGCTGGCCGACCCGCTCGTCGGCCTGGCCATCACGATGGCGATCTGCTTCGTGCTGCGCGATGCGGCCCGGGAGATCTACCGCCGCCTGATGGACGCCGTCGACCCGGTCCTGGTCGAGCAGGCCGAGCAGGTCGTCGCCGCCACCGGCGGGGTGCGGCGGGTCGGAGCGGTGCGGTTGCGCTGGATCGGCCACGACCTGCGCGCCGAGGTCGACATCGTCGTCGATCCCGAGGCGTCCCTGCTGCAGGCGCACGCGATCGCGGTCGAGGCGGAGCACCGGCTGATCCACCAGGTGCCGCGCCTGCGCGCGGCCACCGTGCACACCGACCCCGACGGCGCCGGCGAGGTCGACCATCACGCGGTGCTGGCTGGCCACCGCTAGCGGTGAACAGCGACAGCGCCACGCCCGCGTGATCGCTGCACGCCTGTGCCCGCAGGGCGCCGCTCACCCGGTAGCGCGGCCCGGCGTGATCAGTGTCGTCCGGGGCGCCCAGCGCATCGCGAGAGCGGTCCTGGCCGGCCGCCTGCACGGCTGCGGGCGTCCGCCATCCAGGGGCCGATATGAACCGCTCTCAAGGCCGGCCGACGGGCTCACGGTGGCGTTGCCGGCGGCGCAGCCGGGGCGCCAGCAGGTGATCCAGGCCGAAACGGCCCGAGCCGGCCGCGGCCAGCGCCAGGCTTCCCGCGCCGAGCGCCATGACCAGCTCGGCGCCGCCGGTGTCGATGAACAGGCCCTTGCCGGCGTGGACGAACAGGTAGGCGCCCAGCATGTTGACGGCCAGCAGCAGACCGGCCACCGGCACCGCCAGGCCGACGATCAGCGCGATGCCGGCCACCAGTTCCACCAGCGCGGCGAACCAGGCCGACAGCGTCGGCAGGGGAACCCCCGCCTGCTCGAAGAACGCCGCCGTGCCGGCGAGGCCGTTGGTCGCGATTTTCTGCCAGCCGTGGGCGACGAACACCACGCCGATGCCCAGGCGGGCGATCAAAAGAGCTGCGTCCCGTAGCGCGGTGGGCACCATGGTCCCTCCTTGGCTGCCCGGCGGACACGCTTTCCCGCCTCCCGATCCTGCGGCACAGGCCGCTGAGGTAAGGCAGGCGGGCGTTTCCCCGGGCCGTTCTCCGATCGTGGACGATAACCTCCGTTTCCCGCCCTACCCTCATGAGCTGGGCAAACACCCGATCGTGTGCGGGTGTGGCGAGTGATGGCCCGCAGGGTTTCGCCGCTTGCTTCCTGTTGAAGGGCATTTGGGCTGTCTTGGTCTTGATCTGACGCAGGTCTGCCGGACCGCGGGCGATGCCCGGGTCAGGTCGGCCCCATCACGAGCCGGACGGGAGCCGACAACGCCACCGCCGCGTTCCCTGGTGCCCGAAGCCCATTCCCTGAGAGGTTTCCTTTCGAGGATCGTCCTCAATCCGGGGCCCACGCCGCCGATGGTGTGGTGAGTGCCACACGGAGGAATCGGGATGATGTCAAGGCTTATCGGCGACTGGAAGGTCGGAACACGGCTGATCGCATGCTTCGCCATGATCGTCGCGCTTTTCGGCGGCGCGGCGCTGGTGGGGCTGAACGCGCTGCGTGCCCAGGACGAGGCGGTCGAGCACATGAAGCAGATGACCCTGCTCAGCCGCGACATCCAGGAGATCAAATACTTCAACTCCGATGTGAGCGGCTGGCAGACCGCTTATGCGTGGGAGGCCGCGCTGGGCGACCCGGCCGAGGCCGTCAAGCCCGAGGCCGTCAGCCGCGCCGGATACCTGGAGGTCGCCGGGCGTCTGCGCACCCACCTGGACAGCGTCGAGACCTCGGCCATGACCGCCGAGCAGAAGAAGGCCTTCGAGACCCTCGTCGCGGACTGGGACGCGTTCCTGGCCATGGACGACAAGATCGCCGGACTGTTCGCCCAGGGCACCCGCCAGGCCGCCGACCAGGCCAACGCCCTGATCGGCGGTGATTCCTGGAACATCTACTACCGCATCCTGGAGACCACCGAAACGCTGGTCGACAGCGCTCGCTCCGGCAGCGACGCCGCCGCCGCGGCGGCCGCCGAGGCCTCCGGCTCGGCTCAGCGCCAGATGGGGATCGCCGTCGTGGTGGCGCTGATCGTGGCCGTGCCCCTGCTGGGCGTGGTCCGGCGCAGCATCACCGTCCCGCTGGCCCAGGCCGTGGTGGCGCTGAAGGCGCTGGCGGCCAAGGACCTGACCCGCCGGACCGACACCTCCGCCATGGGCGGGGAACTGCGGGAGATGGGAACGGCGATCAACGAGGCCGTCGATGTGCTGCGTGATGCGGTGTCGCAGATCAAGAGCGGCGCCGAGCAGATGTCACGTGCCTCGGACGTCATGCGCTCGTCCGCGACAAAGGTCGTGGCCAACTCCGACACGGCCGCCTCACGGGTCGACAGCGCCGCCGCCGCGGCCGAGGAGGTCAGCGGCAACGCCGAGATGGTCGCCGCGGGCGCCCAGGAGATGAGCGCCTCGATTCAGGAGATCAGCAGGAGCGCCTCGGAGGCGGCCTCGGTAGCCGGTGACGCCGTGGCCGCCGCGGGTTCGGCCAGCACGCGCGTGCAGCGGCTGAGCACCTCCTCTTCGGAGATCGGCGCGGTGGTCAAGGCCATCAACGCGATCGCGGAGCAGACCAACCTGCTGGCACTGAACGCCACCATCGAGGCGGCCCGGGCCGGGGAGGCGGGCAAGGGGTTCGCGGTGGTGGCCGGCGAGGTCAAGGACCTGGCGCAGGAGACCGCCAAGGCGACCGAGGACATCGCCGCCCGGGTGCGGGCCATCCAGGCCGACAGCGACGGCGCGGTCGACATCATCAACGGGTTCCAGGATGTCATCGGCCGCATCAACGACTACGTCACCACGATCGCCAGCGCGGTGGAGGAGCAGAGCGCCACCACCGCGGGCATGGGCGAGAGCGTCTCCGAGGCGGCCAGCGGCTCGGCCCGCATCGCCGAGCATGTCACGGCTGTGGCCGAGACGGTCGCCGAGGCGCACCACGCGGTGCGCGAGAGCATGACGATCATCGATGAGTTGTCGCTCATGGCCGAGGGGATGAACGAGCAGGCCAGGACCTTCACCGTGTGATCACCCTCAAGGTGGCCACGGGTGGCCGCCGGGCCCGCAGGGAGCTCATTCTCGTCATCGCCCAGGTCTTCGCCCCCGACGGTGTCCTGATCGCGGCCCTGGTGCAGCTGTGCGACGGCGCGATCACCGCAGCTCACTTGGACCGCGACACCCGCGCCGCCGCGCCCGTGCACTCGACGGCCGCGCTCATCGCAAGAGGGCGGCCGCGCCGGCGAGCCCGGTGGCCGGCGCCGCGGCGGCAGCTCGGCCGCCGCGGCCGGTTGACATCGCATAGGACGAGTGTCCTAATGTCCCTCTAGGACATCCGTCCTAACATGGTTCGATAAGGCGGCCGGTAATGCGGGGGTGTAAGGCAGTGAGGGCGGAAACGACCCGGGCCCAGATCGTCGAGGCGGCCGATCAGCTGTTCTACCGGCAGGGGTACGAGCACACGTCTTTACGGCGATCGCCGAGGCCGTACACATCTCCCGGGGGAACTTCTACTACCACTTCAAGTCCAAGGACGACATCCTGAGCGCGGTGATCGCCGCGCGGCTGGAGGACAGGCGGCGGATGCTCACGCGGTGGGAGACCGAGGAGACCGATCCCGCCGCCCGGATCCGCAGGTTCGTCGGGATCGTGGTGACCAATCGTGCCGACATCCAGAGCTACGGCTGCCCGGTGGGCACTCTGACCACGGAACTGGCCAAGCTCGGCCACCCCGCACTGGACGAAGCCGGCGGCCTGTTCTCACTCTTCCGCACCTGGCTGCGCGAGCAGTTCACCCAGCTGGGGCAGGAGGAGCAGGCCGACGCGCTGGCGATGCACGTACTGGCCTTCAGCCAGGGCGTCGCCACGCTGGCGCACGCCTTCAAAGACGAGGATTTCATCCGCCGCGAGGCCCAGCGGATGCACGACTGGCTGAGCGCGTACTCCGCGGGCACCGAAGCCGTCACCCACGCCGTGCCCGAGGACCGCGCGCGGGCCGACGCCTGACGTAGTCGAATCCAACGAAGCCGAGAGGGACCACATGTTCGTGGTGTTGCTGCGGTTCTCCGCCAACAGGAGCGCGGCCGAACGATACATGTCCGGCCACCAGGAGTGGATCAGGCGCGGCGTCGACGACGGCGTGTTCCTGCTGGTCGGCGGTATCCATCCGGGACGGGGCGGCGCGATCGTGGCCCACGGTACCTCACGGCAGGACTTGGAGAGCCGCGTGGCGGCCGACCCGTTCGTCGTCGAGGACATCGTCAGCGCGGAGATCGTCGAGATCGCGCCGTGGCTGGCCGACGACCGCCTGAAGTTCCTGCTCGCCTGAACACGCCTCCCGCCGGTCGCCGCAGGTGCCCCGCCACACCGATCGGACCGGGGCCGGGGCGGACGTGGCCGGTAGAACCTCGAAGACAGCGAACCGGTGCGGCCCTCACGATCGCCCGCGGGTGGCCGGCCACCGACCAGGGCCGGGGCGATCGATGTCACGGCGGCTCCTTCACCGCCGTGCCACCGGATGATCGCGACCCCTCGCAGGGGCGATGAGGACCAGTACGGATCGCAACTCGCGGGCCACCGCCCCGTGTTGCGACCTCTCGTAGAGCGGCTCTGTAACGGCCGAGGACCCGACCGGCTCACTCCCACGGGCGTGGGGATCAGCGCATTGCACTCAGAGCGTGTTCGATCTTCTCGTTCGGATACGACGTTGTCCTGCTGGTGCCGTACAGGTCCCAGTAGAAGTCATTGATGGCCGCCGCGACGGGTGCGTACCGGCGGATCACTGCGGCAACGGCTGGCGGAGCACCGGCGGGGTCCGCGCCGTTCGCGCACGCGCGGATGTATTCGTTGCGTTGTTCTGGTATGCCGTTTTGCGGCACCTTCACCTCGCAGACATTGGTGACGAGCCAGTTGACCAGCCGCATCAGCGCGTACCCGAGGTCGTGGGTGCGGTTGCGCTCCAGGAATTCGATCTCCTGCTTGGACAGGTCGAACCGAGGGGAGGTCGCCAGCCCGAGGTCGGCGATGTACAGGCGTTCACCGTCGGTGAGGATGTTGCCGAAGTGGCCGTCGAAGTGCATCAGTTCCTGGCCGTTCATGAAGGCCACGTCGGTGAGCAGGCACGACTCGACCATGGTGCTCGCCGCTATGGCAGCGTCCTGGCCGGCGGTGAGCTGAGCGGCGAGCCAGTCATGGAGGGTGTAGGGGATGAACTCCTGAAACAGCACGATGCTGGCCGAGGCACGGGCAAGGGCCTGGAGACGATCCCGTACCGCCGGTGATCCATCCCAGTACTGCACGACCGCCTCGATGTCGGCGTGCTCATCGGTGGGCGGCGGCGCTCCCGGCAGCACCCGCCAGTGATACAGCAGCGGAAAGGCCGCACTGCGCCCGGCCAGGACCCAGTTGGTCGTCATGACGTTGGCCGCGAGTTCACGCCAGGCGCCGAAGCCCGGCCCGGCGAGAGCGGTGAGTCCGTACTGGCAGAACGGAGGCACTCCGAACAGGTTCGCGGTGGACATCACGTTGCCCGGGCGGCGCTCCAGGTCGGTCAGCGGGATCCGCTTGGCGAAGACCGGCACGCCATCGATGGCCAGCAGTACCGAGGTCCCGCCTACCCCCGAGCCCAGAACCTGCGCCTGCTCCAGCGACTCGCCGAGCTGCCGGTCGCTGTGCAACGCCAACGCGCTTGCGACATCGCTGTATCTGTTGACACGCTCACCTTGAGACATGTCCAATCGTGCGTCTTGCAGTTCCAATGGCAGGCACCCTTCGTGATCAATTGCGTGGGTTGGACGCTACACCTATCGGGATGGGGCTTCCGGGTTCATGCTGCGGCGCTGACCCGGACGCTGTCGGCGGCGTCGAGGCGGGCGGCGAGCGCATGTCCGTCCCGGTCGTTCTTGACGGGGCGGTAGCGGGAGTCGGCGTAGGCGTCGAGTCATTGACCGCAGTCCCGGAAGGCCTCGTCCGCGTCGAGTCGTGCCTTGGCGGCCAGGCCGACGCGCAGGACCGGATGCATCTGGCCAACGCCCTGCTGGGCGCCGTGCGGGTGGAGGCGATACTCGTCGAGATCGGTGCGGCTGACTTCGAGAAGCTGGAGGCCGCGCACCGCCGAAGGGCTGCAGCGCCTGTTGGGCGTCGCCGGTATCGGGCAGGTCCCCGGCACCGACGCGGTCACCGGGCACGTCGCCGAGATCGAGAAGGCCCGCACCTGCCCGGCTGACGCGATCGGCGCGTCGATGTCCTGCTGCAGACGCTGAACGAGCTGTCGGCTCTGGGTTCCCGATGACCGATGTTAAGAATCATTGACATTTAGTATAAATCCCTTTACCTTCGAGAGTGTTGAAGATTCTTTACACGGGAGGCGGCATGCCGTACGAGGAGAAACGCGCGTGAGCGTACGCTGTGATCGCGGCCGTGGCACCGGCGGTCTACGCGGTGACCGTGTTCGGGCAGCTGGCCGACACGGAGGTCTCCCAGATCTCCTACGTGCGGCCGCTGCTCGTGGCGAGCCAAGCCCATCAGGCTCACCAGCCCCATCCGGCAGCCGCGGTCCACGTATGGACAGCTGGCGCAGGCCGACCCCGCGTCGGAGTGACCCGGCAGACCGTCATCTCCGTCGAGTAGGGCCGCTACTCGCCCTCGCTGGAGATGGCCTTCCAGGGCGCCAAGGTGTTCGGCGCGCCGATCGACCAGGTCTTCCACTACTCCGACGAGGTCTAGCCGCCCCGGGCACTCCCGGCGCGGCCCGTACGGCCGCCGCGGCTTCGCAGAACCGCTCCCACGGCATCCGGCGGGTCACGGCGGCGAGGGCACTCCCGTGCATCCCAGCCCCCGGATAGAAAGGGCAACGCCTTGAAAGCGGTCACCTACCACGCCTACGGTCCGCCGGACGTCCTCCGGATCGAAGACGTCAGCGAGCCCACCCCCGGCACCAAGGACGTGCTGGTAAGAGTCCACGCAGCGGTGGTGACGGCGGTGGACACCGTCTTCCGGGCGGGCGATCCGTTCTTCTCCAGGCTGGTCACCGGCCTCGTGCGGCCGAAGGTGAGGACGCTGGGCGGCGAACTCGCCGGAGAGGTCGTGGCGGTCGGCGGGGAGGTGACCCGCTTCGCCGTGGGTGATCAGGTCATAGCCGACACCGGTCCCGCCTTCGGCGCCCACGCCGAGTACGCGTGCCTGCCGGAGGACGGAGCGCTCGCGATCGCGCCGTCCGGCATGTCCCACAGCGAGGCCGCCGCGCTCTGCGACGGCGTGCTGACCGCCCTGCCCTTCCTCAGGGACCGGGCGCACCTGCGGGAGGGGCAGGAGATCCTGATCAACGGCGCCTCCGGGGGAGTGGGCATCGCCGCGGTGCAACTGGCCAAGTACTTCGGGGCACGGGTCACCGGCGTGTGCAGCGCCGCCAAACGGGAACTGGTGGAATCCCTCGGCGCGGACGAGACCGTCGTCTACACGGAGCAGGACTTCACCCGCACGGGCCGGACCTACGACGTCGTCTTCGACGTGGCGGGCAAGAGCTCGTTCTCGCGCTGCAGGCGGGTGCTCAGGAGCGGCGGGGTGTACCTGTCGACCGTCCCCTCCCCGGCGATCCTGCTCCGCTCGCTCCGGAGGCCGAGGCCCGGCGGCAAGCGGGCGGTCATCGCGTTCACCGGCCTGCGGCCGCCACGCGACAAGGCCGAGGACCTGCGCTTCGTCGTGGGCATCGCGGAGGCGGGGCGGATCAGGCCGGTCATCGACGGGCTCCACCCGCTGGCGCAGGCCGCCGAGGCGCACCGGCGCGTCGGCACCGGACACAAGAAGGGCAGCGTGCTCATCACCATGCCCTGACGGGCGCCCGGCGGGCGCAGGCCGCCGCCCTGACCATCAGCGTCAGTGACCAGAGCTTGGTCATGGTCCTCGACCAAGTCCAATGAGATCGTGTGGGTCGCGATGGCAGGCGGGGCATCGCGCCGACATCGCGCCCAGCACCCGCGGCACTCCGACCGCAGGCAGCGGCAGCCGCCTGAGCAGCCGCAACGCGGTCGACCGCGCTACCTGCACGCCCAAGGCCCCAGACAGCCGGGCGCTCGCCCGGCCCGCGAGCTCTCTCACCACCGCGCCCGACTGGTCGGCGAGTCGGTTCGTCCGGCGTTGGCAGCGCTCCAGCAGCCCGGGCACCTGTTCTCGGAACGTCCGCCGCGAGCAACTCCATACCGGGCAGGCCATCCGCCGCACCCGCACGACGCCACCACCCGCCGGCCGTCCACGGGAAGGTCCGCAATCATCCGGCCGCAGAACCCGTGCACCCGGCCGGTCGGCGTCCCGCACGCCGGACACCGCACGGGATCGTCCCGGGTCCGCACCACCCGGATCAGCTGGACGTTGACTTTGTCGCAAGTTATGACGCATCATGTTGATACAAAACTTGCGACACAAGGAGGAGACATGATGAACGCTTCCATGTCCGACGCCGGACCGCCGCCGGTGGACATCCGGTGCGCCGAGACCTGGCTGCGGCGGCACGGCCTGAGCGACGGCCCGCCGACGCCGTTGCTGGCCGCGCGCTTGGCGGTGCGGCGGCGGGTGCGGCTGCTGGGCAGCGTCCTTTTGGCCGTGCTGATAATCGCGGCCTCCCTGGCGCAGGTCGCCGCCCTGCCGGGAGCCTCCGCCTCCGGCGGGTCCGGGTCGCACCGGCTGGTGCCGGTGCTGGTGCTGAGCGTGTCGATCGGCGCGCTGTTGCTGACCCAGGCGCTGCTGGACGCCTGGGTGCGGCGCGTCGACCGGCGCGCCGGGGCGGCGCTGCCGCGGCGGGTGACCCATCCGGTGCAGCTCGGCTGGACCGCCCTGCTCGGACGGTCCTACACCGTCATGGCGGGCGCCACCTTCGCCTGCGCGTTCGCGCTGGGAGTGAGCGCGCTGGTCGTCACCGAGGGCACCGCACGGCACGCCGCCGTCGTGCTGCTGGTCGCCGTGACCGGAGTCGCCCTCGGCGCCGTCCTGCAACTGCGTGAGATGCTGGCCCGGCCCGTCGTAGCCGAAGACGAGGTCTCGCTGACGGCCGACGTCGTCATGCGGATCGAGGACGCGCGCGAGAGCTCCGCGCCGGCCGTGCTGTGGGCGCTGCCGGTGGTGCTGCTGTCCGGGTTCGCGCCCGGGTGGTGGAGCGCCGCCTCGGTGGGTTTCCTGGTGCTGGGGGTGCTCGCCTTCGTCGCCGTCCACCGCAGGGCGCCGTCGTACGCGGCCACGGCGCGGCGCGCGGTGGGCCTGCAATGATCGTCATCGATGCGGGCTCACCGGTCCCGCCGTTCGAGCAGTTGCGGGCCCAGCTCGCCCGGCAGATCCAGGACCGCACGCTGGCCGTGGGCGCCCGGCTGCCGACCATCCGCCACCTGGCGGCCGACCTCGGCCTGGCCGTCAACACGGTCGGCCGGGCCTACCGGGAGCTGGAGGAGGCGGGGCTGATCGAGACGCGCGGGCGGGCGGGCTCGTTCGTCTCGGCCGCCGGCGAGGAGGGCCGGGAACGGGCCCGCCGGGCCGCCGCCGACTATGCGGCCGTGATCGCCAGCGTCGGCCTCGACGCGGCCGAAGCGCTCCGCATCGTGCAGGCGGCTCTGGCGGCCGGTGCGGCGGCGCCGGCCTCGTCATGATCGCGACCCGGCCGCGGGGATCGGGGATCACGAGAGTCCGGGGCCGGAACGGCGGACCCCGCACGCTCGAGCGCCTGGGCGGGTGGCAGGGGCAGGAGCCGCGCCGTTTCGCCGGACACGCGGCGGGTAACCAGCCATGGCCGGCATCGGCTCCACGGCCGGAAACATGACCGGGGATCAGGGGTGGGGGAGCGGTCGATGCGTGCGCTGACCGTCACGCCGCCGCGGCCGGGCACGGCCGAGGTGCGGAAAGTGCCCGCCCCGCGACCCCGCGTGGACGAGTTGCTGTCGAGGGTCTGGCCATCGGCGTCCGCGGTACCGATGGCCTGGCCAGGGCCGACATCGGCTGACTGGAGCGGCTGATCACCCGCCGGGTGCCGCTGGAACGCTTCGCCGAGGCACTGACCGCGCAACCGGACGACATCAAGGTCGTCCTCACCCTGGACTGATCCCACCGGAGAAACCGGCTCGCGCTCGGCGCCTGATCGAGGCCGGTGGTGCACCGGCCGGGACGGGATCCCCGACGGCCAGCGGGTGATCTCGAGGGCGGCGGGTCATTCCTCCGGAGGCGCAGGGACGCCGCCGCGCGGTGCGGCGGTCAGCCGGGCGAGGAGCTCTTCCAGCCGGGTGGTGCGCATCTCGGCCGTCCTCAGGGCGATGCGGAGCTCCTCGGCCTGCGCCAGGGCGCCGTCGCGGCCGGTCTCGGCCTCGGCCGCCCGGATCCCCAGCTGAGCGATCTCCTGCCGGGCCCGGGAGAGGTCGCGGTCCCGCTGCTCCAGGGCCTCACGTACCCGGGTGGTCTCCTGCCGTGCGGTCTCGGCCTCGGCGCGGGCCTGCGCCCGGGCGTCCTCGGCCGCCTGCAGGCGCTCTCTCAGTGCGGCCGCCTGCTCGCGCAGGACCGCGTTGTCGGCATGGGCCTGGCTCAAAGCGCCGTCGGCGGCGGCCAGTAGCTCGCTCTGCCGCTGATGGGCGGCGCGCAGGGTCCGCAACTCGTCCTGGGCGCCGTGCATCTGATCGGCGAGCACCTCGTGGGCCGCCCGCGCCGCATCCCGGGCGGCTTCGGCCTGGCCGCGGGCACGCTCATGGCGGGCCACCTCCTCCCACGCGTGCCGCCGGGCGGTCTCGGCCTCGGCCTGCACGCGGGCGGACCGCCGCTCGGCCTGGTCGCGAGCGTCCTCGGCGTCACGGGC
>NZ_CDRNDK010000015.1:0-35533 GCF_977012225.1 Planomonospora algeriensis
GGTGGCCGCCGGGCGCCGCGGTGGCTGGCGCCGGGCGGCAGCCTGCTGTTCGAGACGAGCGGGCGGCAGGTGCCGTCGGCCGTCGGGATCGTCACCCGGGCGGGGCTGGTGCCGGAGGTGGCCGTCTGCGAGGAGCTGGACGCCACCGTGGTCGTCGCGACCCGGCCGCCCACCGGTTCACCCGGCCGGACCCGGTAGCCGGGCGGTGCGGACGCCTCGGCCGACGGGATCCCGTCAGCCGAGGCGGGCGGGTTCCTACCGGGGGACGATCGGGAGGGTGATGCAGGAGTCCGGGAAGACCTTCTGGTGCTGGAGGACCAGATCGGCCTCGGTGGCCTCGGCGGCAGGGCGGCCGGTTCCGGGGTTGCGGTCGAAGCGGGGGAAGTTGGAGCTGGAGACCTCCACCCGGATGCGGTGACCGGCCTTGAAGACCTGGCTGGTGGCGACCAGGTCGATCTCGAACGTGCCGGAGGACTCCCACACCCGGACGATGCCGTCGGTCACGCTCATCGCCCGCCCATCGGGGTGGACGTCCACCAGCTTGGCCGTCCAGTCGGTGGCGGCCGCCGAGGTCTCACCGTGCAGGGTCACCGTGACCGGTCCGGTCACCTCGACGTCGGCGGTCAGGACCTCGGTGGTGTAGCAGAGCACGTCCGGGCGGAGCTCCACGTCACGCTGGTCCTGCGGGCCGACGTTGGTGGCGTCGGGCAGCAGGAGCGGGCCGCCGACCGTGGGGACCGGGTCGCGCGGATCGAAGGTGAACACGGCCGGTTCCGCGGTGGCGGGAGGCGCGGTGGACAGCAGCCCGTCGGAGTGGAAGTGGTAGCGGGTCTCGACGGCGCGGGCCAGGGGCCAGGCCTCCTCGTCCCGCCAGACGTCGTCGCCCATCACGAAGATCTTCACGGCGGGGCCGGTGTCCTCGCCCCGCAGGAAGGCCAGCTGCCGCTGCTCCAGCCCGATCGCCTGCGCGGAGGCGGAGAAGCCGAAGTCCAGCCGGCCGGTGCCGGTCGCGCCCAGCGCCGTGTGGGACCAGGGGCCGATGACCAGCGGCCCGCCCAGGCGGCGGTGGTTCTCCAGCGTCCCGGCGAGGAACAGGTCGAACCAGCCCGCCACGTGCATGACCGGCACCTCGATCCGGTCGTGCCGCAGGGTCTCGGCCAGGTGCTCCCAGTAGGCGTCGCGCTCCGGGTGCGAGACCCAGTCGCGCCACCACGGGATGCCCGGGACGTCGCCCACCGGGAGGGTGCGGGTCGCGGCGGCCTGGTCGCCCAGGACCGGCAGCAGCTCGCCGAGCCCGGCACGGGTGTCCTCGCCCGCCTCCATGCCGTGCGTCAGCCCGAGCATCGCCTGCATCGCGCCCCAGCCCAGGGCGGAGCCCAGCGCGAACGCCCCGCCGTGGTACTTCAGCCCGTCATGGAAGTCGTGCGGCGTCACCGCGGCGACCACGGCCTTCAGCCCCGGCGGGCGCGTCGCGGCCGCCTGCAGCGCGCATCCGGCCAGGTAGGACATGCCGCTCATCACGACCTCGCCGTTCGACCAGGGCTGCGCGGTGATCCAGGCGATCGTGTCGTTGCCGTCGGCGCCCTCGTCCAGCCACGGCCGGAACTCGCCGTCACTGCTCCCGCGCCCCCGGCAGTGCTGCAGCACCACCGCGAACCCGGCCTCCAGCGCGGGGATCAGCGGGACCGCCCGGAAGCTGCCCGCGCCGTACGGCGTGCGCACCAGCAGGGTGGGGAACGGCCCGCCCTCGGCCCGCCGGTGGACGTCGCCGCGCAGGACCGTGCCGTCGCGCATCGGCATGGGGGCGTCGTGCTCGGCGGTGATCGCCAGCGGGGTGCGGTCGAGCTTCGGCATGGGGCTCCTCGGGCAGGGGCAGGGGCCGGCTGCGGGGGTCAGGCGTCCTGGGCGTCGAGCGCGGCGACGAGCTTCTTGGGGGCCACGGCCCGGTAGCTCTCCTCGACCCAGTCGAGCAGCACCTCGGTCTCCGGCGGCGTCCCTGTCAGCGGGACCGTCACCCACCCGGACCTGCCGAGCCCGTAGCCCGAGGGCCGGACGCCGTCGAGGGCCAGGGCGTGGCCGTGCGACTCGGGCAGCTTCACCCCGGCGCTCGGACTCCACTTGTCGGTCGGCTCCTCGACGCCGAGGAAGAGGAAGATCTTCTTGTTGACCTTGACGACGGTCTCGCCCCAGGGGTGGTCCTCGTAGGCCTCCGGGAACCGGAGGGCGAACTCGCGCAGCGTCTCGCGGACTTCACGCCATTTCTCCATGCCGGCCATTGTGGGCGCCGGGTCCGACGTTTTCCCGCCATCCGGCGAGCACCCGGTCGATGTCCGTCCGGATCCGGTCGCGGGCCTCGGCGCGCGGCACGCCCGCCATCAGCAGCCGGTCGTAGTCCGTGTCGAGGTGCCGCACCGAGGCGACCACGGCCAGCGTGACGGCGTTCGCGTCGAGGAGCTTGGCGGCGGCCGTACGCCCCACCCGGCCGCTGCCCCGCTCCGCCGCGTGCCGGGCGATCTGTTCGGCCCGCTCCGGCGGGCAGCCGGGGAACAGGCGGACGATCTCCTCGGCCATCCCGGCCTGGAAGCGCAGGTCCTCGTCCGTCCTGCGCTCGCGGTCGCGCTCGCGGCGGCGGAGCCGTACCTCCTCGTCGGCCAGGCACTGCTCCTCGGCCCGCGCCAGCGCGGCCTCCTCCACGAGGACGCCCAGCCGCTCGTACCGCTTGCGCCGGGCGTTGAAGCGGACCACGACGGCGGCCAGCCCGCTCTCCTTCTTGGCCCGGCGGCTGAGCGCCGCGTTCCCCGCGGGGAGGAGGACCAGGTGGTCCAGGTCCGCGCAGGTCAGGCAGTGGGGCTCGGCGTCCTCCATGATCAGGTACGGTCCGGTGCCGCGGCAGTCGGCGCACTCCCACGGCCGCGTGGCCTCGACCACCGTCAGGTCGGGCGCCTCGGCCTGCCGCTCGGCGAGCCGCTTGCGCCGGGCCTCGCTCATGTCCGGTGAGATCCAGTGGACCCGGAACGGGCCGTCGTCGCCGGAGGCGGTGAACCGGAGCTCGGCGCGGTCGCGGGCGGCCGATAGGTAGGGGGTCTCGCCGGGGGTGAGGCCCCGTTCCCCGGCCCACCGGGCCAGGACCGCCACCGCGTCGGCCATCCGCGCGCCGTCCACGGCCGCGAGCTCCTCCAGCGACGCCGCCCGGCCCTGCCGCCAGACGTCCACGTGCCGGGCGTGCAGCCAGCCCGCCCCGGTCAGCACGTCGATCGCCGTCACGTACTTGCGCTGCGCCAGCGCGGCCTCCGCCGCCGCCACGATCCGCCGTTCGTACTTCGCCACCGTCCAAGCCTGCCGTACGGCACGGCCCGGCCGGTCCGGAAGCGGCCGTTCCGGACCGGCCGCTTCCGGAGGACCGGGTCAGAAGTACCAGGGGAAGGGGCTCCAGTCGGGGTCGCGCTTCTCCAGGAAGGAGTCGCGGCCCTCGACCGCCTCCTCGGTCATGTAGGCCAGCCGGGTGGCCTCCCCGGCGAAGAGCTGCTGGCCGACCATGCCGTCGTCGGCCAGGTTGAAGGCGTACTTCAGCATGCGCTGGGCCATCGGGCTCTTGCCGTTGACCTTCCGGGCCCACTCCAGCGCGGTCCGCTCCAGCTCCGCGTGCGGCACGACGGCGTTGACCATGCCCATCCGGTGGGCGTCCTCGGCGCTGTAGGCGTCGCCGAGGAAGAAGATCTCGCGGGCGAACTTCTGGCCCACCTGGCGGGCGAGGTAGGCGGAGCCGTACCCGCCGTCGAAGCTGGCCACGTCGGCGTCGGTCTGCTTGAAGCGGGCGTGCTCCCGGCTGGCGAGGGTCAGGTCGGACACGACGTGCAGGCTGTGCCCGCCGCCCGCGGCCCAGCCCGGCACCACGCAGATGACGACCTTCGGCATGAAGCGGATCAGCCGCTGGACCTCCAGGATGTGCAGGCGCCCGGCCCGCGCCGGGTCGACCTGCCCGCCCTCGGCGTACTTGTAGCCGTCGCGTCCGCGGATGCGCTGGTCACCGCCCGAGCAGAACGCCCACCCGCCGTCCTTCGGCGAGGGCCCGTTCCCGGTGAGCAGCACGCAGCCGACGTCGGAGCTCATCCGGGCGTGGTCGAAGGCGCGGTAGAGCTCGTCCACCGTCTGCGGGCGGAACGCGTTGCGCACCTCGGGCCGGTCGAAGGCGATCCGCACCGTCCCCTGGTCCACGGCCCGGTGGTAGGTGATGTCGGTGAAGTCGAAGCCCTCGACCTCTCGCCACGCCTGCGGGTCGAACAACTCGGAGACCATGCTCGTCACCTCTCCCGGCCCGGTGCGCCGGCGGTTGGGGGAACCGGTTAGTAGGGAAGAGCGTAGGGCGTGAAGCCCGAGGCCATGAAAGGCGCCTTGAACTTCGCGTAGGCGACCGTCGCGACGTCCCCGTCGGAGGTGTAGCGCTCACTGGGGTTGGCCTTCAGCCAGTCCAGCCAGGCGGTGGAGCAGAAGCGGGCGCAGTCGTCCTTCTTGATCTTGTCCATGGAGCGGATGCGCGGCAGGTTCACCGGGTCGAAGTCCTTGCTGAAGGGCGAGGGCCCGGGGGTGTACCCGGCGCGGAAGACGCCGCCGTAGTCGTAGGAGACGTTCCCCGCGCTCCCCTTGAGGGCCCACGTCTTGGTGCTCGGCTGGTTGCCGTACGGCAGTGCCAGCGTCACCGGCTCGGTGCCGGTCAGCTTGGTGATCAGCTCGTGGCCCTTGGCGATCTCGGTCATCGCCTCCTTCTTCGGCTTGCCGAGGAGGTTGCGGTGGCCGTAGGTGTGGTTGCCGATGTCGAAGCCGTTCTCCCGGAGCCAGGTGAGCATCTGCGTCTGCTCCTCCGGCGTGGTCTTGCCGAACAGGTCGCGTGTCACGTAGAAGGTGGCCGTCGGCCGGAACCCCGGATGCCTCTTCGCGACCTCCTGCAGGATGGCGACGGCGGTGTTCGGCATGGGCGCGCCCGTCCCGTCCAGGGTGAGCTGCGCCGGGGACGCGTCGTCGAAGGTGAGGACGACCGGGTACTTGCCGGCGGGGACGCCGATGCGCCCGCGGACGTACTCGGCGGCGGTGATCGGGACGTAACCCTCCACGGCCAGTCGCTCCAGCTCCTTGCGGAACTGCTCGGGGGTGCGGTCGTCCGGGGCCGTGGGCTTGTCCACCACCCGGTGGTACATCAGGACGGGGACCTGGCCCAGTTCGTTGGCCTTGACCTTGGCGGCCCTGGCCGCCTTCTCCTTGCGGACGGCGGCCTGGTCGGTCTTGCCCCCCTGGCCCTTGGCGGCGGCGCCGATCTTCTTCTCCGGCTCGTCCTCCCACGGCATGCACCCGGTCAGCGCGGCACACGCCAGCGCGGCGGCCAGGCCTGCCGCGCCTACCCTACGACTGCTCATCAGATCTCCCCGGAAAGGTGGAACAGGTGCGATGGGGGGTGGCCGGCCGCCCCTGCGAGGCAAGGGCGGCGGCGCCCGGCACTATCGCGCGCCGGCGGCGAGCGGCTGCTCGTCCCGGTTCTTCAGGATGGGCGCGGCGGTGACCTCGATCCGCTGGGCGTTCGGGTCGATCGGGTCGAGGTGGCCGCCGTGCTGGTCGTGGCGGTCGGCGTCCGGGTCGTCGAACCAGACACCGCCCTCGGCCAGGTAGCGGAAGGAGATGCCCCGGTGCGCGGGGACGGTGACGGTCACCTGGTAGGTCCCGTCGTCGCCGCGGCGCATCGGGTGGGCGTACGGGTTCCAGTCGTTGAAGTCCCCGACGAGGGAGACCTTGCCGCGGACCTGGTCGGCCGGCAGGGTGAAAATGAGCTTGACCTGCCCGTTCTTGGCGGGCTTACCACGCTTGATCACTGAATGTCCTCCTGAACTCGTTGCCTCATGGCCGCTGCCGCGGCGACGGGGGCGCGAGGCGCCCCGTCCGCGTGTGCGCCCGTTCATGCGGGTCGCATGCGGGTCGCACTGTCCACGCGGATCGCGATGGAAGCGTCGTGGTGGAAGCGGAGATCCGTCCGGCTAACTGGTACAGACCATGAGAATCTCTACTTCTGGTCCCCATCGGGCGATACGGACACACTGCGTGTTGTGCAGGATTTACGACCACATGCCGCTATCCCGACGGTGAGGCCGGGAATCCGGCCGGAAAACGGGGCGATTCCATCCGAGTGATTCCGTCGCGTCCCGTCACACTCCGTCAATGATCCGCCCGCGAGCCGGTTGGCGGTCCCCGGACGATCCTGTCGGCGGGCCATCGGTGGCTCCCTTACATACCGACCGTTTAGTATGTTGGTCCCGCTCCGACGAAGGGTCGGCGGGTCGGCGTATCGGTGAAGGAGCTCACGTTGGATGCCGGAGAGGTCCGCGAGGAGGACGCGTTCGACGTCGCCGCCCTGCACGCCTGGCTGACCGGCCGGGTGGAGGGTCTGGGCGGGCCTCCGGAGGTGCGGCAGTTCAGGGGCGGCGTGTCGAACCTGACGTACCTGCTCCGCTACGACGGCCGGGACCTGGTCATGCGCCGCCCGCCGCGCGGGCACAAGGCGGCCTCCGCGCACGACATGCGGCGCGAGTTCACGGTGCAGCAGCGGCTGCGGCCCCACTTCGGCGCGGTCCCGGAGATGCTGGCCTTCTGCGAGGACCCGGCGGTGCTGGGCGGCGAGTTCTACGTGATGGAGCACCTGGAGGGGACGGTGCTGCGCCGCGAGCTCCCGGCCGGGATGACGCTCGGCCGGGACGAGGCCCGGGCGCTCGGCCACACCGTGGTCGACACCCTGGCGGACCTGCACGCGGTGGACCCGGAGGCGGCCGGGCTCGGCGAGCTGGGCCGGGGACCGGGCTACGTGCGGCGGCAGGTCGAGGGCTGGTCGCGGCGCTACCGCGGCGCGCTGACCGACGACGTGCCCGACGGCGAGGCCGTGATGGCCTGGCTGGCCGAGCACCGGCCCGCCGACACCGCCCTGCGGCTGATCCACAACGACTGGAAGCTCGACAACCTGATCCTGGACGTGGACGGGCCGCTGCGGGTCGTGGGCGTCCTGGACTGGGAGATGGCGACCGTCGGCGACCCGCTGATGGAGCTGGGCTCGGCCATGGCCTACTGGATCACCGCGGGCGACGACGAGCTCTTCGCCCTGCTGCGCCGCCAGCCCACGCACCTGCCCGGCATGCCCACCCGCGAGCAGTTCGTGGAGCGCTACCTGTCCCGGACGGGCCTGCCGATGGGACGCTGGGACTTCTACGAGGTCTTCGGCCTGTTCCGGCTGGCGGTGATCACCCAGCAGATCTGGTTCCGCTACCGCGCGGGCCAGACCACCAACCCGGCGTTCGCGCCGTTCGGCGACGCGGTGCGCATCCTGATCGCCCGCGCCTCGGACCTGGCCGGAGTACGGTCGCCCGGCTGAACCCGCCGGGACGGCTCGCGGAGGGCCGTCCGGGTCCTCCGCGAGCCGGTCTCCGGCCCGGGCGGAGCGGTGACCCGGCGGCACCCGGGGTGCGACTGCCGACGGGAGAGCGGTGCACCGGCGAGGGTCCCGAGCCGGTACGGCCGGGCCGGTGACGTCCGCGTCGACGGCTTCACCTGCGGCCCCGGACTCACTTCCCCTGCGGAGGAGCCTCGATCGGCTCCTTCTCCTCCACGAACAGGCCGGGCTCCTGGGGAAGGTCCTCGACCTCGATGACCGACTCCTCCGGCGGCGCTTCGACGGTCACCCGGGAGCCCCAGCCGGTGAAGCGCAGGTCGGAACTGAGTCCCAGCACGTAGCCGTCGTTCGTCCGCTGGGAGACCCGGGTGGTCAGGCGGGTGACCCTGCCCCTGTCGTCGAACCAGAGCGCCCAGGCGACCTTCTCACCCTTCTCGCCGCGGCTTATCGGCACGCCGAAGGGCCAGCCGGGGATCCTGGCGGAGTAAATGGTGCCCTTGGCGCTGCGCGGGCCGGCGGAGGAGGCGGTGGCGAGCAGCGCCTTCAGGGCGCCCGGCTCGAAGAGGTCGACCGTGTTGTCCATGGGACTGGACTCGAACCACCGGCTGCGCACCCATTTCTTGCCCAGCGGCAGCTTGCCGATCAGCTCACCGCCCGAGGTGTAGTTCCCATCTTTGACTCTGATGAGCAGGGACGGGAAGTCGGGGAGGAAGTCCTCTCCCAGGACCTCGGCGGCGGCCGGAAAGTGAACCGTGGTGCTCTCGTCCGTTTCCACCGATCCGCCCTTGCGGAATCCGGTGACCCGCTCGGTTCGGACGGTGCCGAGGTGCCTGCCATCGGCCGACATCCGGGTGACCATGGAGACGGTGACGCCTCTGCCGGGCACGACCTGGGCGCGGAGCGCCTGGACCGGGTCGGGGGCGGCGGCGTGGGCGGGGAGCGGGGTGAGCAGGACGAAGCTCACGACGAGACCGGCGGTGGCCCTTTTCATGTGATTTCCTTCGGAACCTGGAGGGGGAGGAAATCCTTTCAATCCAAGATCACGATGCCGTCTCGGATCCGGGCACGACCCGCGGAAGCCGGCCGGGCGCTTCGCGGGCCCGGCCGGAGGGGCGGGTCTCAGGCGATCCAGGGCGGGGTGATCCGCTCGGCGTCTTTCAGGGTCACCGGCTCGTGCAACCGGAGGCAGCCCGGCCACGGTTCGGTCTGATGGCGGAACTACGCCCTGATGTTGCGGCGGACATAGGATCCGAAAGTCGATCCGGAACACGGCAGCCGCATTCCCGTCGCTCTCAGGGCGTCCACGATGTTGCCGGCGGCTACTTCATTGAGTTTTCCGTCGCGGCATGCGCGGGCGAGAAGCCATACGGTTCCGTGGACTTCCAGGCCATGTGCCCTGCCCACCGCCACGGCTTCCCGATCGTCGGTGACGGCGATCCCCTGAGACAGTTCGGCCGCGGAGAACACACTGGCTTCCCCTAGATTGCGCTCGGAGGATCCGATGCGCTGCACCCATTTCGCGAAGCACCTGATCTCATCCAGCGAGTCGAGCTTCGCCAGACCGAGCCAATCCGTTTCCAGCACGGTCCGAAGGGCCGGATGCGCCTGCACGCCGGCACGTATCTCCTCCCGGACCACGTGGGTGGTCAGGCAGGTGGTGCCCATCAGGAGATCGCGCAGCACATCCAGACGTTCCGCGCGAGCGAAATGGTTGAGGCACATCGCGTCGAACACCAGGGCGGGGGTGAGTCCGGTGCCGCTCAAAGCTCGAGTTCCGTGTCGTCGTGGAGTGGGAGGTCGGCTGCCACGATCTGGCCCCGCATGAGCTCGACGGCGCGAGACATGGTTATGAGTGACTTCTTGAAGGATTCCACCACCGCATGCGCGTATCCCGGAGGCACTCGGACCGCTTCCAGATCAGGCTGAGGTGCCCATCCGACCGCTTCCATCAATTCCGCGCGGGTAGGGTTCCTTCGACGCATTTCTCTCGCGACGTTCTTGTCGAGGGCTTCGGCTTCGACGGCTTGGCGAACGGTCAACGACCATGAGGTTCTAAAACGTGCAGCGAGAACCAGCAGATCCTCTCGTCCTGCTGTGCCGTCCGGGCAGGTGAAACCTCTGAAGGCTTCGGCCGGAAGAAGAAGTTCCGCCGCGAAGGCATCAATGACGGCTTCTCTTCCATCGCGGGAAACATGGACGCCTATATCAGTGGAGTACTCGTCACCGACGATCAGATGACCCAGCTCATGAGCCGCGGTCGCGCGGCGGCGCCCAGGATCGCCCTGCCTGCTGACGACCGCCACGGCGAGGTCGTCCTCGACCAACGAAGCGCCTTCACCCGGTGCGTCGACCACTGCGACCAGTTGCCCCAGCCGTTCGCACACACTCATGAGTGAATCGATGGGCTCGAATCCCAGACCGAGCCGATTCCTGACCCAAAGGGCCGCGTGACGGGCACTCGACGCGTCCTGAACCGTGCCCGGGTATCGATCGATCTCCGGGGGTGAGAATTCACCGATCTCCATGAGCTGCCGGATGTCGGCCAACCATGTGGAAAGGGCGATTTCCAGGCGGTAGGACTGCCGGGTCGCATCGGTCACCGTGTCATCGGCCAGTTCTGTGCGACGGGACACGACCGACGGCGGCGAGCTGAGGAAGTAACCCAGGGGAACCTTGAGCACTGATGCCAGCTTGGCGAGTTCGAGCGCGTCAACCCGGCGAACGCCCCGCTCGATCTTGGCGATCATCGTTCGGTCGAGTCGCAAGGCCGCTGCGAGCTGCTCCTGTGACATGCCGGCTGCCATACGGCACTCGCGCACACGCTCGCCTACGTCTGCCCACTCCTCGGGTTCCTTCATAGTGCGATAATCGCACACCTGTGGCGGCCGAGAGGGGCCTTCGGCTGATCATGGGCAATCGTTTAACGCTTCGGCTGCTCCCTGACGGTGTAGATGCCTCTCCCTTGCGAGGAGACGCTGATCGTGACCGCCGGGCCATCTCCTGGAGCGAACTCCTGATCAGGCATGCTCGTGCGACCATCTTGCTGCGTGAAGCGGTGATGGGCCGGGGGTTCGGGGTCGAGACCGGCCGGGCGCTTCGCGGGCCCGGCCGGAGGGGCGGGTCTCAGGCGATCCAGGGCGGGGTGATCCGCTCGGCGTCCTTCGGGGCCAGCTCGCACGCGTCCTCGGGTGAGACGCCGCCGGGGTTGTACGCGCGGCCGCCCGGGAGCGCGGTGACGATCGCGATGAAGCCGTCCCGGGCGTCGGCGAAGACCTGCCGGGGCAGGTCGGCGGGCATGACGACGGTGTCGCCGGCGGTCAGGCCGATCTTCTCTCCGGCCAGGTCGACGGTGGCCCCGCCCTCCAGCAGGGTCCAGATCTGCTCGGTTTCGAAGGCGTGGAGCGGGCCTTCCTTGCCGGGCGCCATGTCCACCCGCCAGAGGGCCTGCCCGGCGCCGCCCAGGGTGGGCGAGGCGAAGGTGGTCATGACGGCGTTGGGGGTGGCGCTGCGGCGGGCCTCGGCGGCACGGATGACAGACATCGCTGTGGTCTCCTAAGATGGTCAACGTTGTTGTCCATATAGTCAATCAGGTTGTCTATCGTGTCAAGCGACCCGCCCGGCTTCGAGCTCCCGCTCCGGCTGTTCCTCGGCTTCCGCGTCCTCATCGACGAGCTCCACGCCGAGCTCGCCCGCCAGGGCCATCCCGAGATGCGGCCCATGCACGGGTTCGCGCTCCAGGCGATCATGCGCGGCGGCGACACCGCCGTGGAGCTCGGCCGTACGATGGGCGTCTCCAAGCAGGCGGCGGGCAAGACGATCGAGACGCTGGAGCGCCTCGGCTACGTCGAGCGCACCGTCGACCCCCGCGACACGCGGCGCAAGATCGTACGGCTCACCGCGCGCGGCGCCGACTCACTGGAGCGCTCGGCCCGCATCTTCGACGACCTGCGCCGCCGCTGGTCCGACCAGATCGGCGAGGAGCGGCTCCGCGCCCTGGAGGCCGACCTGCGCAAGGTGACGCCGCCGGACGTCTTCCGCCTCGACGTGCCGGGCTGGTTCGGCGGCCAGTGACCCACTGGCGCGATCCGGCGGCGCAGCCGGGTCCTCGTCAGAAGGGCTGCATCTGATCGATGACCTTCGCCGCGATCTCTATGATCGCCTCAACCTTGACCATGTCGGCCCGGACGTCGTCGGCGCTGAAGGGCGGCGAGCCCAGACGCGGATACTCCGCTTCGTTGCGCCGTCGGCGCATCCTGTCGAAGGGGCGCAGACTCTGACCCAGCGGCGGATCGAGCTGGGCGCTGACCGCCTCGTAGACCGCGAGGTGCCCGCCCCGGCTACTGGCCCGGAGTCCTTGGTTCTCCAACACGGCGGCCAATGCTTTGCGCGCCGCGTCGTAGAGCAGCTGATAGGCGCCGATCGGATCCGATTCCATCGCGAGGCGGGCCGTGGCCACGTGCTTTCCGGCCTGAGTGAGCAACTCGTCGGCCTGCGGGCGACTCGCCGCGACTTTCTCTATCTCGCCACGGCCGATCATGCCCTCGAGGGCGGCACGTCCCTGCTCCCACCTCACCGGCCGTTCTCCTTGTCGAGCTTGAGCCGCACCATCGGCCGGGATCTGACCGTTTCCAGAAACGGATCACCGGTCGAGGACTCCCAGTCATCACGGCTCAGCCGGCGTATGTTCACTTCTCTGCCGAGTCGCCGCTCCGCGGCCCTGGCGGCATCGTAGAGATCGTCTTCGTCGGCCGCACCGATGACCAGGACGTCCACATCGTTCGGCACCCTGCCCGGTTCACCCGAGTACCGTGCGGCCCAGGAGCCGTAGACGTATGCCTCTTCGACCGCGCCGACCTCGGACAGCTGCTCACCGAGCACGGCCACCGGCCCGTACGTCAGCGCGAGCAACTCGGTCAGCGGCCGGGCCACGAGAATGTCGGTGTCCGCGCGGATCATCCGCAGGTTGCCGATTCTTCGCGTGACGACCAGGCCGGCCGCAGCGAGACGGTCGACTTCACGGGTCACGGTCGAGGCCGACACCTCGAATCGCTTCGCCAGCTCGATCTGCGCGTACTCCTCGCCGGGGTGGAGGAAGAGCCAGGCCAGAAGCTCTCCCTGAAAGGGCGAGCGCAGCAGCGGAAGCAATACCGAGGGTGGCTGTTTCATAAACTGAAACATAGCTTGCGGCTTACGCAAGCCCTAGCTCTCACGTCCTGGAATCGGCAACAACGCCTCAGGAGTTCGGGCGCGGGTCAGGCCGAGTCGCGGACCACGAGGGTGGTGGGCAGTATGACCGGGTTCTCCGGCCGCTCGCCGTCGATGAGGGCGAGCAGCAGCCGTACGGTCTCCTCCGCCACCCGGGCCAGCGGCTGCCGGACCGTGGTGAGCGGGGGGTGGGTGGTGGCGGCCACCGAGGAGTCGTCGAAGCCGCCCACCGCCACGTCCTCGGGGACCCGCCGCCCGGCCGCCCGGAGCGTGGACAGCGCTCCGGCGGCCATCAGGTCGGAGGCGACGAAGACGGCGTCGAGGTCGGGCACGCGCTCCAGGAGCCGGGCCATCGCGCTCTCCCCGCTCAGCTGGGTCCAGTCGCCGTGCTCGATCAGCCGCTTCGAGGCCTTGCGGCCCAGGACGTCGGCGAAGCCCTCCAGCCGCTGGATGCCGCCGGGCGTGTCCATCGGCCCGGTGATGGTCGCGATCCTCCTGCGCCCCTGCTCGACCAGGTGGCGGGTCATCTGCCGGGCGCCCTCGCGGTCGTCGGCCGCCGCGTAGGGGATCACGTTCTCCAGGCCGACGACCGCGCCCTGCGCGACGGCCGGGACCGCGGTGTCCACCAGCGCCTCGACCATCCGGTCGCCCGCGTGGGTGGAGAGCAGGAACACGCCGTCGGCGTGGCCGCCCCGCACGTAGCGGATCACCCGGTCGCGGTCGCCGTCGTCCCCGGCCACCATCATGACCAGCGACATGTCCCGCTCGGCCAGCAGGCGCACGGCGGTGCGGATCGCCACGCTGTAGTTGGGGTCCTCGAACAGCTTCTCGTGCGGCTCGGAGAGCACCATCACGACCGAGCCGGTGCGCTGGGTGACCAGGCTGCGGGCGTTGCGGTTGACGACGTAGCCGGTCTCGGCGATGGCCCGCTCGATCGCCACCCGGGCGGTGGTGCTGACGTACCGGTCGCCGTTGAGCAACCGGGACACCGTGCCCCGGGACACTCCCGCCGCCGCCGCGACGTCGTGGATGGTCGGGCGCTTCATGCCCCCATTGTTCCGCCCCGCGGGCCGTTCCCGTCCCACCTACTTCACGGCCCCTTCGGACAGGTCCGTGCGCCAGTAGCGCTGCATGGTCAGAAACAGCGCGATCAGCGGGATGAGCGAGACCAGCGTCCCGGTGAGGATCAGGTTGAACAGCGAGGGCTGGTTGGCCCCGGCGGCGAGCATCGTGTAGAGCCCGACGGTCAGCGGGAACTTCTGGTCGTCGCCGAGCATGATGAACGGCAGCAGGAAGTTGTTCCAGATCGCGACGAACTGGAACAGGAAGATGGTCACCATGCCGGGCAGCATGAGCGGCAGGGCCACCTTGCGCAGCAGCAGGAAGTGGCCCGCCCCGTCGATGCGTCCCGCCTCCAGCAGCGCGTCGGGGACGGCGGCGGTGGCGTAGACGCGCGCCAGGTAGATGCCGTAGGGGTGCAGGATCTGCGGGAGCAGGACCGACCAGTAGGTGTCGGCCAGGCCGAGCTGCGAGAAGAGCAGGTACTGCGGCATGGCCAGCACCACGGAGGGCACCAGGATGCCGCCGATCAGCACGTTGAAGATCAGGTTCCGGCCGGCGAAGCGGTACTTCGCCAGCGCGTAGCCGGACACCGCCGAGACCGCGGTCGACAGCAGCGCGCCGCCGCCCGCGTACAGCAGCGTGTTCAGCCCCCACAGCCAGAAGACGCCGTCCCGGTAGCCGGCCAGGTCCGCCAGGTTGGACAGCAGCCCGGTGCCGGGGGCGAAGGCCGCGGTGGAGAAGAGCTCCGCCTTGGACTTGGTGGCGGCCACCACCACCCAGCTCACCGGGAGCAGGCAGTAGATCGCGCCGAGCACCAGGATCGCGGTCGGGGCGGCGCCGTACGGCCTGCGCCGGCGTGCCCGGCGGTGACCCGCGGGGGGTGCCGCGGGTGCGGTGGGCAGGGTCGCGGTGGACATCAGCCCTCCCCGAAGGCGCGGTCGCGGACGACGCGCAGGAACCCGAACGACAGCACGAGGGAGATCCCGGCGATGACGATCGAGGTGGCGGCGGCGGAGTGGACGTCGCCGGTGACGAACGCGTCGCGGTAGACCTTCATCAGCGGGCTCCAGGTCGAGCTGATCGTGTTGGTGAGCGGCCGGAGCGTGGTGGGCTCGGTGAAGACCTGGACGGTGGCGATGATGGAGAACACCGTGGTCAGGATGATCGCGGGCAGCAGGATGGGGACCTTGATGCGGAGCGCGATCTGCAGCTCGCTCGCCCCGTCGAGGCGCGCGGCCTCGTAGTAGGTGCGCGGTACGGCCCGCAGCGTGGTGTAGAGCACCAGCATGTTGAAGCCGACGCCGCCCCAGACGGCCACGTTGGCCATGGAGAAGGTGACGGTGCCCGCGCCGAGCAGGTCGACGTCGAGGACCTGGCGGATCGGGCTGAGGCTGGGCAGGTAGAGGAAGCCCCACAGCAGGGTGGCGGCCACCCCGGGCACCGCGAACGGCAGGAAGATGGAGATCCGGGAGAACCGGGCGAGCCGCACGTGGGCCGAGTCCAGCAGCAGCGCGAAGAGCAGGGCGAGCCCGAGCATGACGAGGAGCACCATCAGGCCGTAGCCGAGGACCCGCAGCCAGCCGGCCCACAGCTCCCCGTCGCCGATCGCGGCGGCGTAGTTGTCGAGGCCGGCGAAGACCTCGGTGCGCGATCCCTTGCCCAGGCCCAGGCCGGAGACCTTCGTCCGGCGCAGGCTGAGGTAGACCGTGTAGCAGATGGGCACGGCCATGAAGACGGCGAACAGCACCAGGGCCGGCAGCAGGAAGAGGTAGGGGGCGGCGCCCGAGGGGGCGCCGCCGCTGCGGCGGGTTCTCATTGCGCGAGCTGGAATCCGGACTTCTGCATGTCGGCGACCGTGGCGTCCTGCATCTGCTGCACGGCGCCGGAGAAGGCCGACCTGTCCTGGACCGCCTTGTCGAAGGCGTTCTTGAAGGCGTCGTAGGTCACGTTGACGTTGGGCCCGAAGGTGAAGCCCCGCGCGGTGGCGGCGATCGCCGCGGCCTGCTGCCAGAAGTCGGTCTGGCCCGCGAAGTACTCGGGGGCCTCGGTGAGCAGTTCGCCGCCCTTGGTGGCGGCGGGGTAGACCGCGGCCTCCTCGATCAGCAGGCCGAGCGCCTGCGGGTCGGTGTTCAGCCAGGTCGCGAACCGCACGGCGGCGGCCTTGTTCGGGGTCTTGGCGGAGACCGCGGTGGAGGAGCCGCCCCAGAAGCCGCTGAAGTTCTCCCCGGCGCTCCACTGCGGCAGCGGGGCGATCGCCCACTTCCCCTTGCCCTTGGGCGCGTTGCTGGCCAGCACGCCCGGTCCCCAGACCGCCGAGGGCCAGGTCAGCAGGGTGCCGTCGTTGAGGGCCTTGTTCCACTCGGGGGTGAAGTACGGCTGGTCGTCGATGACGCCCTCCTTCACCAGGCCGCCCCAGTAGTCGGCGACCTTCACGGTGGCGGCGTCGTCGACGGCGACCTTCCAGGCGTCGCCGCTGATCGACCACCACTGGGCGCCGGCCTGCTGGGAGAGGCCGGCGAAGGAGCCGGGGTCCTTGCTGGAGAACGTGCCGAGGAAGACCTTCGGGTCCTTCTTGCGCACGGTGCGGGCGGCCTCGGCGTACTCGTCCCAGGTCTTGGGCACCTCGATGCCGTACTTGTCGAACAGGTCCTTGCGGTAGTAGAGCATCATCGGCCCGCTGTCCTGCGGGATGGCGTAGACGCCGTCGGTGCCCAGGGTGACCTGGCCCCAGGTGCCCTCGCTGAAGGCGGCCTTGGCCGGCCCGGCCTCGGCGGACAGGTCGGCCACCGCGTCGGCGGCGACGAAGGACGGGAGCATCTGGTACTCGGCCTGGACCAGGTCCGGCGGGTTGCCCGCCTTGGCGGCGGTGAGGTACTTGGCGGCGGCGTCGTCCCCGCCGGCCTGCTTGCTCACGGTGACCTGGATGTCGGGGTGCGCCTCGTTCCAGACCTTGACGATCTTGTCCATGTTGGGGGCCCAGGTCCAGTAGGTGAGCTTGACCGGTCCCGCGGGGGCCGAACTCTGCGCGGCGGCGTCCGGTTCCGGGGAGGCGCCGGTGCCCGTGGAGCATCCGGCGGCCAGAGCGGTGGCCAGGGCCGCGGCGGCCGCCGCGGCCAGGCGGTGTGTGCGCATACGTTCCTCCGGGGCGGGGGGTGGGAGGCCGGTGGGACTTGATGTGTGCCTCTGTGAACGTTCACAGAGTCTGAGCTGAGGATCACCGCTGTCAATGCCCGTTACGTTCTTGTTAGCCGGGGCGCTGGCCTGGGCTCCTTCCAGAGTCGCTTCCGAACGGCCCGGGTGATGGATTACTGTGCACGTTCACAGAGTTGATTCGAGGGGGAAGCGTGCCTGGATATCCCGCCCTGCCCGAGGGCATCGCGTACGGCGGGGACTACAACCCCGAGCAGTGGCCGGAGGAGGTCTGGCACGAGGACGTCCGCCTGATGCGCGAGGCCGGGGTGAACCTGGTCAGCCTCGGCATCTTCAACTGGGCGCTGATCGAGCCCGCCGAGGGCGTCTACGACTTCGGCCGCCTGGACCGGATCGTCGAGCTGCTGCACTCGGCCGGGATCATGATCGGCCTGGCGACGCCCACCTCCTCGCCCCCGGCCTGGTTCCGCGACCGCTACCCGGGCAGCCGCCTCGTCGACTCCGGCGGGCACGTCGTCGCGGGCGGTTCCCGGCACGGCTTCTGCCCCAGCTCCCCCGAGTACGCCGCCGCCTCGGCGCGGATCGCCGAGCGGCTGGCCGCCCGGTACGGCGACCACCCGGCGGTGGCGATGTGGCACGTGCACAACGAGTACGGCTGGAGCAACGCCGAATGCCACTGCGCCGCCTCGGCCGAGGCGTTCCGCGCCTGGCTGCGGGAGCGGTACGGCGACGTCGACGCGCTGAACGCCGCCTGGGGGACCGTCTTCTGGGGCCTGACCTACGGCTCCTTCGAGGAGGTCGAGGCGCCCGGCGTCGCCCCGCCCGGCCAGCTCACCGCCCTGCGGCTGGACTACGCGCGCTTCTCCGTCGACGCGCACATCACCTGCTTCCGCCGCGAGCGCGAGGCGATCCGCCGGCACAGCGACCGGCCGGTCACCACCAACTTCATGATCCCCAACTGCAAGCCCATGGACTACTGGCGCTGGGCCGCGGAGGTGGACGTGGTCTCCACCGACCACTACCTCGACGCGGCCAGGCCGGACAACCACATCGAGCTGGCGATGGCGGCCGACCTCACCCGCTCGGTGGCGGGCGGCAGGCCGTGGATGCTCATGGAGCACTCCACCGGCGCGGTCAACTGGCAACCGCGCAACCTGGCCAAACGCCCGGGCGAGATGCGGCGCAACAGCCTCGCGCACGTCGCCCGGGGTTCGGACTCGGTGCTGTTCTTCCAGTGGCGGGCCTCCCGGTACGGAGCCGAGAAGTTCCACTCGGCGATGGTCCCGCACGCCGGGACCGACTCCGGGCTCTGGCGCGACGTGGTGGGCCTGGGCGGCGAGCTCGCCGGGCTGGCGGGCGTCCGGGGCTCCCGGGTCGAGGCCGAGGTGGCGCTGGTGTGGGACTGGGAGTCGTACTGGGCGCTGGAGCTGGAGTGGCGGCCCTCGGCGGACCTGCGGTTCCGGGAGCGGGTTGAGGCGTTCTACGAGGCGCTCTGGCGCGACCACGTCACGGTCGACTTCGTCCACCCCTCGGCCGACCTGTCCCGCTACCGGCTGGTCGTGGCGCCGAGCTCCTACCTGCTGACCGAGGAGGCCGGCAAGAACCTGCACCGCTACGTGGAGGCGGGCGGCCACCTGGTCGTCTCCTACTTCTCCGGCATCGTCGACGCCTGCGACGCCGTGCACCCGGGCCCGTACCCCGGTGCGCTGCGGGACGTGCTGGGGCTGTGGGTCGAGGAGTTCCACCCGCTGCCCGAGCACGGGACCGTCGCCCTCGGCCGTCCGGCCTCCGATGCCCCGGACCCCGGTATCCCGGTGCCGGACGGTGCGGTCTCCAGTGGCCCGGCGATGACCGGCCGCATCTGGTCGGAGCGGGTCCGCCTCGCCGGGGCGCGGGCCGTACGGAACTTCGCGGACGGTCCCGACGCCGGGCATCCCGCGGTGACCTGCCACGAACTGGGCGCGGGCACGGCCTGGTACGTCGCGACGGCCCTCGACCCGGTCCCGGACGCGGCCGGGCGCGACGGCGGCGACCTGCGGGCGCTGCTGGCGCCCGTGCTCGACCGCGCGGGGGTCTCCCTGCCGGAGGGCGTGCCCGACACCCTCGAACTCGTCCGCCGGGGGGAGCGGCTCTTCCTGCTCAACCACGGTGACGCGCCGGTCACGGTGGACGGGGTCGAGGGCGTCGAACTGCTCGGCGGGACCGCCTGCGCCGGGACGGTGACCGTACCGGCGGGCGGGGCGGCGGTCGTCGAGACCGGCCGGTGGGCCGGAGCGTGACGTTTCACGGGCAGGCCGCCGGCGGGCCGGAGCGTGACCCTGCTGGCACGGCACGGTGGAGGCGTTCAGGCCAACCTCAACGACGTGGCGGCCCGGTACGGCAAGCCGGTCGTCCTGAGAGGGTCAGCCGGGTCGTCTGACGCTCCGGCGCCGCCCGCCGGGGGCGCCGTCGGGGTTCCGGTCGGCGCCCCGGCCGGTGCTCCGGTCGGTCCTGCGGGAGACGAGCGCGCTGGACAGCGTGGGGTGGACGGCGAAGGCGCGGTCCAGGCCGGTGACGTGCAGCAGCCTGGCCACGGACGGCCGGGGGGCGGCGAGGCGGACCGTGATGCCGGACGCCACGGCGCGCCGCCGTACGTCGATCAGCACGGTCAGCCCGGCGGCGTCGCAGAACGACACCGCGGACAGGTCGAGCACGAGCAGGTCCGTGCTGTGCTGGAGCGCGTTGAGCAGGCGCCTGCGCAGCGCCGGGGCGGTGGCGATGTCGATCTCGCCGTGCAGCGCGACGACGGTGTGCGGGGGGCGGCAGGCGGCCAGCAGGCGCGCGCGGGTGCAGGCGTCGACCTGGGTGGTGGTGATCATTCAGTCTCCGATCGAGAGGTCGGTGTACGGATTCCGGATGGGCGGCGGGACGCCGCCCGTGCGCGAGGCATCCCGTTGGGAGGAGGGCGGGAGCGCCGCGTCCGGCGTGCTGAGAGAAGCGGTCCGGCCGTCGTGATCGGCCCGGTCCGCATCGGTCTCGGAAAGGACCGCGGCGAATCGCCGCGGGTGCCGCCGGCCGTGTCACCGGCGCGGGGAAAGTCCTTTGGTGATCACAGTCTACCTCCCCGACGGGACCCGGCGCGGTTCGGAGCGCGGAGGAGGGGGCGCAGAGGGGGCACAGGAGGGGACGCAGAGGGGGCGCGGCGGGTCCCACCGAGCCGCGCCGACTCCCGGCCCCCCCTCGAATCATGAGACCTCACCTCAAGGCGCGGCGGGTCCTACAGGGCCGCGCCGACCGTCGCCTCACCCGCCTCGTCGAGCCTGAAGGCCGCGGTCCGGCCGGCCGCCGACACCTCGTACTCGCCGAGGAAGCCGTTGAAGCGGACCGTGCCCTTCTCATCGGTCACCATCGTGGTGGGCGCCAGCCACCACTCGTCCTTGACCAGCGAGCGCAGCGCGTCGTAGGAGGGCTTCGGCGTGCCGTCGACGCGGACGAAGCCGCCCGGCGCGCCGAGCCAGCCGCCGTCCGAGATGCCCCAGTACGTCGTCGCCTCCACCGAGGGGTGGGAGAGCAGCGTCCGGTAGTGCCGGACGATCTCGTCGGCCTGGCGGGCCTCGCCCTCGGGCGTCGTCGGCCACTCCGGGATCTGGTAGTCGTTCAGGTCCTCGATCTCGGCCGGCATGATGTGGCCGGAGAGGATGGTCGTCTCGGTGAAGTGGATGGGCAGCCCGTAGCGGGCGAAGCGGTCGATGATCCCGAGGGTTTTCTCCTCGCCCCAGTAGCCCTGGTGCATGTGGCTCTGCAGCCCAAGTGCGTCGATCTTCACGCCCGCCTCCAGCACGCCCTCGATCAGGCACTCGTAGGCCGAGGACATGTCGAAGTCGTTGAGCAGCAGCGTGGCGTGCGGATCGGCCTCGCGCGCCGCGTCGAAGACCATCTTGATCATGGGGATGCGCCCGATGTCGCGGCAGAGCCGGGAGATCCCGTTCTCGTACTTGTCGAAGATCGGCATGATCACGACCTCGTTGATGACGTCCCACATGCCGACCACGCCGGCGAAGTCGGTCATCTCCCGGCGGATCCGCTCCACCTGCACGCGGGCGATCTCCTCGTTCGACAGGTCGTTCAGCCACTCCGCGCCGACGGTGTGCCAGGCCAGCGGGTGCCCCTTGACCGCGCAGCCCCGGTCGGCGAACCACTGCGCCGTCTTGAGCAGCCGCTCGGTGTCCGGACGGCCGCGCACGGGCTCGAAACGGCCCCAGTAGAAGGGGAGCGTGGCGAAGTTGAAGAGGTCGAACCAGAGGTCGGCCAGGCGCTCGTCGTGGACGGCGGGCGACTCGCCCATCGATCCCGGCACCTCTCCCGGTACGGCCTGCGCCCCCTCCAGCGGCTCACCGTTGGCGAGCGGGATGAAGTCGAAGCCGATGCAGCCGAAGAGGAACTTGTGGTTCCGCTGGCTGACCACCACCTCCTGCCCGGCCAGCGGCACGCCGTCGAGGGTGACGGTGAGCTCGGTGTCCGCCGTACGGTGCCTCCTGATCAACGGATCGGAGACGGAACCGGGGCGATCGGGACGTGAAGTCATGATTGGTCCTCCAACGGTGCGTTGGGGAGAAATGCTATGAGAACGCTCTCATTGGCCGTAAGCCCTTTCTCACCGGTAACCGGCGCGGCCGGTGCTTCCGGCCGGTGAGGGCTCGATGCCCCTGATCGGCGCGGCCGGGTGCGCTTGACCGGTGAGGGCTCGGTGCTCCGGCCTTCTTCCGGCCGGAGCGGGCTCCTACGCCGGATGCACGAGCCGGTTCTCGTAGGCGAAGACCACGGCCTGCACCCGGTCGCGCAGTTCCAGCTTCGTCAGGATCCGGCCCAGATGCGTCTTGACGGTGGCCTCCGCGAGATGCAGCTCGGCGGCGATCTCGGTGTTGGACAGGCCGCGGGCCACCTCGATGAGGACCTCCCGTTCGCGGGGGGTGAGCAGCTCCAGCCGTTCGTCGCCCGCGGGCATCCCCGGTGGGAAGCCTGTGGGCGAAGGTCTCCAGCAGACGCCGGGTGATCCGCGGGGAGACCACCGCATCGCCCGAGGCGATGCTCCGGATCGCCGCCAGCAGCTCCTCGGGCAGGGCGTTCTTGAGCAGGAAGCCGGAGGCCCCGGCCCTCAGCCCGGCGAAGGCGTACTCGTCGAGGTCGAAGGTGGTGAGGATGAGGACCCGGGTCCGCCGGTGGTTCCGGACGATCCGGCCGGTCGCCTCGATCCCGTCGGTGCCGGGCATGCGCACGTCCATCAGGACGACGTCGGGACGGAGCCGCCGGGCGAGCCGTACGGCCTCGGCGCCGTCCCCGGCCTCGCCCACCACCTCCATGTCCGGCTGGGCGTCCAGGACCATGGTGAACGCCATGCGGAGCAGCGGCTCGTCGTCGGCGAGCAGGACGCGGATCGTCACGTGACGTCACCTCCGGCGAGGACGGGACCGGGGGCGACATCGGGATCGAGGCCGGGGGCGGTGCCGGGACCGGGAGCGGGGACGGTGCCGGGGGTGGGGCCGGAGCCGAGGGGGAGGACGGCGGAGACGCGCCATCCGCCGTCCGGGACCGGCCCGGCGTCGAGGCTCCCGCCGTACGCGGAGACGCGTTCGCGCATGCCGGGGATGCCGTGCCCGGAGGACGGCCCGGAGGACGGCCCGGAGAGCGTTCCGGATAGCGGCGGGCCGGGGGCGCGCGCGGCCGGCCGTCGTCGGTGACGTCGAGGGTGACGGCCGCCGGTGAGCAGTGGATCCGGGCCTCGGCGCGGGTGCCGGGCGGGGCGTGCTTGAGGGCGTTGGTCAGGGCCTCCTGCACCAGGCGGTAGACGGTGAGCTGCGCGGCGGCGGGGACGGAGGCGGGATCGCCCGCCACCCGGAGCCGGGTCGGCAACCCGGCCGCGCGCATCCGGCCGGCGAGGGCGTCCAGCTGGGCGATGCCGGGCATCGGATGGCGCAGCGCGTCCGGTTCGTCGGCCCGCAGGACGCCCAGGGACCGCCGCATGTCGGTGAGGGCCTGCCGCCCGGTGCCGGAGATCTGCCGCATGGCGGCGGTCGCCCGGTCGGGCGAGCGGTGCTGTGCGAAGACCGCGCCGTCGGCGAGTGCGACCATGACGGACAGGTTGTGGGTGACGATGTCGTGCATCTCCCGGGCGATCCGGGCGCGTTCGTCCGCCGCCGCGAGCCGGGCCCGCTGATCGCGTTCGCGTTCCAGGCGGACCGCGCGGTCCTCCAGGGACGCGAGGTAGGCACGCCTGGTCCGGGTGTTCGTCCCGACGGCGGCGACGGCGGCGGCCACCGCGCTCAGGAAGACGACCGAGCCGAGGAGACCGCCGTCGGGCGCCGCCCAGCGGACGGAGGCCAGCACGATGCCGAGTTCCAGCACGGCCCAGGCCGCGAGCGTGCGGCGCCAGGTGGAACGCGTGGCCACCGTGTACAGGGCGACCAGCAGCGCCACGTCGGTCAGCAGCTGGACGTCGGCGAGCCACTGCGCGAAGGCGGCGGCGGCCACCGCGCAGAACACCGCCAGGGGCGCGCGCCGCCGCCACACCAGGGGCAGCGACAGGGCCACGTGGAGGATCAGGGGCCCGGGCGGGCCCTGGTAGACCTCGCTGGTGAGGCCGGCGCTGCCGAGGAGGACCGCGGCGGCCGGCAGCACGTCGAACACGATCGTCGGGAACCGGGCGCCTGCCCGGAACAGGGCCCGTACCGGCCGCGCGGCGTACGGGCGGAGAACGGTGAGCCCCCACTGCACGGCCCCAACATAGCCGCTCCCGTCCGGCGCTCCGGGGCCGGTCGGGCCGGGTCCGGACCGGTCCGGGTCAGCCCGGAGTCGTACGCGGGCGTCCCGGGCGAGGCCCCCGGCACAGGTCCGGCCCGCGGAGAACCGCAGGTCGGACGCGGTGTCGTCGGAGGGAGCGCCGGAGCGGCCCACGGGAGCGGACCGGGCCCGGAAGCCCGACCGGAGACTGACGCGCCGGACCGGCCGCGCGGCCTAGCTTCGTACCCCGTGGCGGGACGGCCTGCGATCGGCGCAGGCCGTCCCCGGACCGGGAGGTCGGCCGCGCCGTGTCGGGATACGGGAGACCGGCCGCGTGCCGGGACGGGGACACGCCGGGACCAGGACGGTGACAGTGCAGAAGGAGGGCTCGATGCGTGGGCGGAGAACGGCGGCGGCCGGGGCCGCGATGGCGGCGGTGCTGGCGCTCGGCCTGGCGGCGTGCGGGGCCGGCGGCGAACCGGCTGATGGGCCGGACGTGCTGCGGGTCCTGGCCGGCAGCGAGGTGGCGGATCTGGAGCCGCTGCTGGAGCGGTCCGGCGTGAAGGTGAGACTCACCTACACCGGCACCCTGGACGGAGCCGAGCAGGTGGCGTCCGGCGGCGCCGACGGCCGGTACGACGCCGTCTGGTTCTCCTCCAACCGCTACCTGTCACTGATCGACGGCGCCCGGACCCGGTTGTCCACCGAGACGCGGACCATGGTCTCGCCGGTGCTGCTCGGCCTGCGCACCGCCAAGGCCGCCGAGCTCGGCTGGGCGGACGGCAGGGCCACCTGGGAGGAGATCGCCACCGCCGCCCGCGACGGGCGCTTCACCTTCGGCATGACCAACCCGGCCTCGTCCAACTCGGGTTTCTCCGCGCTGGTCGGCGTGGCCGCCGGGCTGTCGGGCGCGGCCGAGGCGCTGACCGCCGAGCAGGTCGCCGCGGTGACGCCGCGGCTCAAAGAGTTCTTCGCCGCCCAGAAGCTCACCTCCGGCTCCTCCGGCTGGCTGGCCGGGGCCTACGCGCGGGACGGCGGGGTGGACGGCATCGTCAACTACGAATCGGTGCTGCTGGGCATGGAGGGCCTGACCCTCGTCCGCCCGTCCGACGGCGTGGTCACCGCGGACTACCCGCTGACCCTGCTGGCCTCCGCCCCGGCGGAGAAGAAGGAGCTGTACGGCAGGCTGGCCGCCTGGCTGCGCACGCCGGACACACAGCGGAAGATCATGACCGGCACCCACCGGCGGCCCGCCGTACCCGAGGTGCGGCCCGGTCCGGAGTTCGGCGCGGAGCCCCTGCTGGAGCTGCCGTTCCCCAACCGCCGGGCCACCGCCGACGGGCTGATCACCGCCTACCTGGACGAGATGCGGACCCCGGCGCACGCGTTGTTCGTGCTGGACACCTCCGGCTCGATGCAGGGCGGGCGGATCGACGCGCTGCGCGAGGCCCTGGTCACGCTGACCGGCGCCGACCGCTCGGCCTCCGGGACGTTCTCCCGGTTCCGCAGCCGCGAGACCGTGACCATGATCCCGTTCAGCGGGGGCGTGGGCGAGACGCGCGCCTTCCACCTGCCCGAGAACGCTCCGCAGCAGGTGCTCACGGACATCAGGCGGTACGCCGAGGGGCTGCGGGCGAACGGGGGAACCGCGATCTACGACGGGCTGCGGGCCGCCTACGCGGAGAGCGTCCGGACACCCCCGGGCCACTACACCTCGGTCGTGCTGATGACCGACGGGGAGAACACCGACGGCGCCTCCTTCGAGGACTTCGAGTCGCTGTACCGGACGATCCCCCGGGAAGCGCGGCCGCGGACCTTCGTGGTGCTGTTCGGCGAGAGCGACGTGGAGGAGATGAGGCGCGTCGCGACGCTGACCGGGGGCGCCGTCTTCGACGCCCGCGACGGCTCCCTGGCCGAGGTCTTCAAGGAGATCCGTGGCTACCAATGACCGGCGCCGCGGCGCGAGGAGCCGGGCGGGCGCCGGCGGGGTGCTGCGCTATCTCGGCTCCACCCGGAACATCGCCGGCTGCGCGCTCGCCCTGGCCGGTCTGGTGGCGCACTTCCTCGGACTGGCGGGCACGCTCTGGCCGCTGGTGGTGGCCGGGCTGTACGGCGTGGGCGCGCTGCTGGCCCCGCCCGAGCGGAACCGGCCGGCCGTCTCCCTCGCCGAGACCGAGACCGGCGCGCTCCGCGCCGACCTGGACGCGCTGCGCGGGCGGGTGACCGGGTCCGGGCGGTTCCCCTCCGACGTGACCGACAGGGTGGAGAACCTGGCCGAGCTGCTGGCGGGCATGCTGGGGCGGGCGGAGGCGCTGGCCGCCTCACCCGACCACCTGCACATCGTCTCCCAGACGATCCGCGACTACCTCCCGGCGAGCCTGGACGCCTACGCCTGCCTGCCCCGCGCCTACGCGCTGGAGCGCCGGGACGGCCGGGAGCGCAGCGCCCACGAGGAGCTGCTGGACCAGCTCGACCTGCTGGACGACGGGCTCCGCGGGATCGCGCGCGCCGTGCACCGGGGCGACGAGCAGGCCCTGCGCGACCAGGGCCGCTTCCTGCGCGACCGGTTCGGCCGCTCCGGCCTGGACCTCTGACGTGCTCTCCGGACCGGCCGCCGCGGCGCTGCCGACGAGCCCGGCGGCGCCCGCGGTGTTTGCCTCGCGGCTGCGGGGATAGGGGCTGTCCTCGTCGGAGAACGCACCTACGGAGGGACGATCATGGGCACCGATGACAAGATCTCCAACAAGGCCGAGGAGCTCAAGGGCCGGGCCAAGGAGAACGTGGGATACGCCACCGGCGACGAGGAGCTGCGCGCCGAGGGCCGCGCCGACCAGGCCGAGGGCAACCTCAAGCAGGCGGGCGAGAAGGTGAAGGACGCCGGCAAGAAGATCAAGGACGCCTTCAAGAGCTGACCGGCCGGAAGCGGCGCGGCGGGGGACGGGATCGGCCGTCCCCCGCCGCTTCCGTGTCCGCTTCCGTTTCTATGCCCGCTTCTATGCCTGCTTCCGTGCCCGTTTCCGTGCCCGTTTCCGGCCGTCACCCGCCCACACCGCGCTCATCTCCGCCCGGCAGGCCTCCGGTCGGCGCTCCTCCGGTCGGCGCGGCGGCGGGACCACAGGAGGATCCACGCGGCCTCCGCCGCCGCGTCGAGCAGGTAGGTGGCCCGGATGCGCCCCTTGGGCACGTAGACCAGGTCGATCGCCAGGAGGGTCGCCGCCGTGGCGGTCCCCACCCGCCGGGCGTGCTCACGGCCCTCCGGGGTGGCCGCGCCCCGCAACTGGGACCAGCCCACCCCGACCAGCAGCCCGGCCACCGTACGGACCAGCCAGTCGTCCTCCTTCGGGCCGAAGACCTTCTCGAAACTCGGCAGGTGGACCAGCGGCCACACCCCCGACAGAACGTTGAACACCCCGTGGCAGCGCGCCGTCCACGGTGTGCCCGCCCCCTGCGCCCGGTCGCGTCCCGCACCTGCTTCCACGTCTTCTCCCATGCGTGGCCGGTGCCCCGCCCATCGCGGGGCAAACGCCCCCGGGCAGGGGCGCGGCGACGGCCTGGTTTCGGCTCGCGGACCCGGGTAGGCCACCGGTACACGAAGGGAGAACGACATGACAGAGCACCGGACGGTGCCCGAACTGATGGAAGAGAACGACGTCGTGGACCTGCTGCTCCGGCAGCACGCGCTGATCAGGGACATGTTCGACGAGGTGGAGAAGGCGTCCGGGGCCGAACGGGCGGAGGCCTTCCAGCGGCTGGTCCGGATGCTGGCCGTGCACGAGACGGCCGAGGAGGAGATCGTGCACCCCTACGCCCGCCGCAAGCTGGAGGGCGGGGACGCGGTGGTGGACGACCGCCTGGCCGAGGAGCACGAGGCCAAGAAGCTGCTGATGGAGATGGACAAGGCGGGCCCCGAGGACTCCCGGTTCATGACGAACCTGGCCGTGCTGCGGGCCTCCGTACTCGCCCACGCCAGGAGCGAGGAGCGCTACGAGTTCACCCAGCTGCGCGCCCGCACCAGCGAGACCGAGCGGCGGGCGATGGCCGCCGGGCTGAAGGCCGCCGACGGCGAGGCCCCCACCCACCCCCACCCGGGTGTCGAGTCGGCGGCCAAGAACCTGCTGGTGGGCACCCCGGTCGCGATGATGGACCGGGTCCGCGACGCCATCCGCAACGCGATGGGCAAGGACCGCTGAGCCGGCCTCGCCCGCACGCCGTACGGCCGCACCCTTCCGGAAGGGGTGCGGGCCGTACGGCGTGCGGGCACCGGGCGGGTGCCCGCGGCCGGCGTCTACCTGATGCCGCGGAGGCTGGGGACCGGGTGCTCGCCCTCCATCTGGTGGCGGTACTCCCGGCCGGACTTGGCGCGGTTCTCGTCGATGACGAGCTCGCTCGGCGGCTTCTCCCCGCCGTGGATGGCCTCCTGCAGCTTCTCGAACCGCTCGTGCATCTCCTGCACGTAGCCGGTGCCGATCGTGGTGTAGTCGATCTGCGTGGCCAGCAGCTCGCGCACGTACTCCTTGTTCGGCTCGAAGGTCACCGGGGCCGGCAGGTACGGGGCCACGACCGCCTCGGGGTCGCGGCCGTCGTGCCGCTTGAACAGCTCGGCGGCGATGCGCAGGTGCTCCAGCTCCATGTTGAGGTGGAGCTCCCAGATCGCCTTCACCTTCGGGTCGGACTCGGTCTCCATGAACGAGTGGTACAGGTAGCACTCGTTGTACTCGTGGTTGAGCAGCATCTCCCACCACGTCTCCCCCGGGTCCACCAGGGACTCGTAGTGGGTGACGTGCTCCTCCTCGATGAGCCCGATCTCCTGGTACAGCTGGCGGGCGATCGGCTCCATGTAGGTCGGGCCGACGTTCATGTAGAAGTTCATGGTCTGCTGCTCGGCCGCCATGATCGTCAGGGCGTGCAGCTTCGAGATCGGCTCGGTGACGCTCTTGTCGTACGGCGCCCGCACGTTGTCGATCGGGTGGCGGTGGTGCAGGTAGGTCGGGCGGCCGGGCATGACCTCGGTCAGCCCGTCGACGATCTTCTCCGCCCTGCGGTGCTCGATCATCTCGAACAGGTTGGCGTAGCGGTACAGGTGGTCGAAGTCCTCCAGCACGCCGAACTGGTAGGCCTGCTTGAGGTAGGGGTCCGGCTCCATCCGCGCGACCCACGCGGTCAGGTCCACCGCGACCTGCTCGTAGGCGAGCGTGGTCTCCAGCACCGAGGCCAGTCCCGGCAGCAGCCAGTTGACGACCTTCTGCTGCTGGGCCTCGATGTAGCGGACCTCGGCCAGCTGCTGCTTGACCAGCGGATCCGGGCAGTGCCGGGCCATGTGGTGGCTGAACATGATCGCTTCGACCTCGATGCCGTTCATCGTGATGACGCGGCACCGGGTGTAGGGATCGGAGTGATCGGGATCGATCGGGTCGACGTTCAGCTCACGCCAGTTGCGCAGCTGCCGGTCCAGCGGGATTCCCCGCTCCTGCAACGGATTGAAGGTCATTCGCCTCTCCTCGTTCGGTGGCCGTAGGCGTGGATCGGCTGCCCTACCCGATGGTTCCGCGGAGCAACCCGGCCTCATCCGCCACCTTCCCCGGAGTGCCCCTCCCCCCTGCTCGCGGCAGGAAAAATCATCGTCAACCGCCTGTCCCGCCGTTCAGTCCTCGCCGGTCGAACCCGGGGCAGGGTCGCTCAGGTCGTAGCCGCGGGCCGACAGCTCGGCCTCGACCGCCGCGCACACCGTCTCCACCACCGTGACCCGGGCCAGGCGTTTGTCGTCGCCGGGCACGATGTGCCAGGGCCGTCCGGGTGGTCGGTGCGCTCCAGCATCTCCTCGACCGCGATCTCGTACTGCGGGCGCTTCTCCCGGTTGCGCCAGTCCTCGGCGGTGAGCTTCCAGGCGCGCAGCGGGTCGTCGGCCCGGTCCTGGAAGCGGCGGAGCTGCTCCTCCTCCGAGACGTGCATCCAGAACTTGACGAGGATCATCCCCTCGGCGGCGAGGGTCCGTTCGAACTCCACGATCTCGTCGTAGGCCCGCCGCCACTGCTCCTCGGTGGCGAAGCCCTCCACCCGCTCCACCAGCACCCGCCCGTACCAGGAGCGGTCGAGCACCGCCATACCGCCCCAGCCCGGCAGGACGGGCCAGAACCTCCAGAGGAAGTGGTGGCGCTTCTCGTCGTAGGTCGGGGCCGCGAACTGGGCGACCCGCACGTGCCGCGGATCCAGCGGGCGGACCAGGCGTTTGATCGCGCCGCCCTTGCCGGAGGCGTCCCAGCCCTCGAAGACGACGCAGAGCGGCGGGCCGATGCGCTTGTCGCCGATCTGCCGCCGAGCATGAGGCGCAGTCTCAGCAGGCGGTGCAGCGCCGCGTCGAGCCGCTCGGCCGCCTCCTTCTTGCGCAGTCCGCGGGACAGGTCGATCTCAGCCAGTCGGTTCATGCCTCCCAGACTGGCACGGCTCAGCGCACGGCTCAGCGCACGGTGATCCGGAAGGTCGCCTCGCCGGAGAGGCGGCGGCTCTGCTCGTCGGCCGGGACCCGGCCGGCCGCGCAGCGCCAGCAGTTGGAGAGGGTGACGGCGGTCGTGCCGGGGCGCTTGGCGTTGAACACGAAGTAGCGGGTGCCGCCCCCGCCGGTGGTGCCGGGCTCGCCCTCGTGCTCGTACTCGTCACTGATGAACGAGGCCACCGCCACGTCGGGCAGCGCCTCCATCCGCCAGCTGTCCCCGACGGAGGCGTTCTCGTCCACCGCGAGGGAGAAGCGCTGGCCGGGGGTGACCTCGACCTGGACGGTCGTGCCGATCCGCCCCTCGGTCACCTTCCCGTGGTCGCGGACGGCGGAGCCCGCCCCGCATCCCGCGACCGGCAGCGCGGCCAGCGCGAGCAGCGTCAGGGCCGTCCCTGTTCGAAACCTCACGCGGGCCAGGGTACCGAGCGGGGACGCCGGGGGCCGGGTGAGGCCCCGGAACGGAGCGGGCAGGGCCGCGGCCCGGATCTGGCGGGGCCGCGACCCGGGCGGGCGGGGTCAGCGCAGGCGGCTCCGGTACACCTCGCGGGCCCGGTCGTACAGGGCCAGGTGGTCGAGAGCCTCGACCAGGGCCCCGGCCACCGCCGGGGGGAGAGCGGAATCGTCACACATGCATGCTCCTCGGGCGGGCTCGCCATGATCACTCAATGATCACCGCAATCGTGACACGGCGAGCACGGACCGTCAGGAGCATGTCCTCCCGATGAGGTGATTTATCCCCACTTAGGTGAACATACGTTGCTACCGGATGAGCTCCGGTCTTCCCGGGTCCGTGGCCCGGGTATGTCCGAGGCGGACCTTCATCGCGTGCTCCACCAAGGTGATCAGGATCTCCTTGCCCGACTGCCGCTTGCGCGCGTCCCCGAGCACGATCGGGACGTCCTCGGGGAGGGTCAGCCCCAGCCGTACCTCCTCCAGGTCGTAGCGGCGGGCGCCGTCGAAGCAGTTCACCGCGACGATGAAGGGGGTGTCCCGCCGCTCGAAGTAGTCCAGCGAGGGGAAGCAGTCGGCCAGCCTGCGCGTGTCGGCCAGCACGACCGCGCCCATCGCGCCGAGCGCCAGTTCGTCCCAGAGGAACCAGAACCGCTCCTGCCCGGGGGTGCCGAACAGGTAGAGCCGGTAGGCGTCGCCGATGGTGATGCGGCCGAAGTCCATCGCGACGGTCGTGGTGCCCTTGCCCTCCACCCCGGACAGGTCGTCGATCCCGACGCCCTGGTCGGTCAGCGTCTCCTCGGTGCGCAGCGGCTCGATCTCGGAGACCGCGCCGACAGGGTGGTCTTGCCCGCCCCGAACCCGCCCGCGACCAGGATCTTGATCGCCTTGGGCAGCACGGCCCGCCCGGCGTCGCGGCTAGAGCGCACGGAGTCCATCCAGCACCGCCCGGTACAGCCTCTCGTCGTTCATGTCCGTCTCCATCTGGGGTTCCTGCAGGGTGATGTAGCCCTGGTCGAGCAGGTCGCTGAGCAGCACGCGGACGGTGCCCGCCGGCAGGTCGACGTACGCGGCGATCTCCGCCACCGACTGCGGCTGCGCGCAGAGCCGCACGATGGCCAGGCACTCCGGCCCCAGTTCCGTCTCCCCCGGCAGGACGGGGCGCAGGGTCACCGCCAGCGTGATGAGGTCGAACCGGCCGCGGGCCGGCTCGGTCCGGCCCCGGGTGAGGACGTAGGGCCGGACGATCGGGCCCGCCTCGTCGTCGACCCACTGGACGTCGGGGTGCTCGTCGCGGGGGCTCATCCGGCCGCGTCGCCCTTGGCCGAGGCACCCGCCGTCCGGGCGGGCGAGGTGAGGTACTGCCCGACCCGGGTGACGAGCATGGCCATCTCGTAGGCGACCAGGCCGACGTCGGCCTCGTGCGTGCAGAGCACCGCCAGGCAGGCGCCCTGCCCGGCCGCGGAGACGACGAGGTAGGCCGAGCGCATCTCGATGATGGTCTGGCGCACCGCCCCGCCGCCCACCCGGTCGCTGACCCCCCTGCCCAGGCTCTGGATCGCCGACCCCACGGCGGCCAGGTGCTCGGCGTCGGCCGGGTTCAGCCCCGCCGAGGCGGCCATGAGCAGGCCGTCGGTGGAGAAGACGATCCCGTTCTCCGCTTCGGCCACGCGTGTGACCAGGTCGTCCAGCAACCAGGCCAGGTCGGTGACGGATCCTGTTCCCTGCACCACTTGTCGTCCTCTCTTCGCCGTTCGGGCTCCGGCCTCCGACGCCCGCGGGCACGCGTGGGTCACGGTCATCGCCGGGATCACCCGGACGGCCGGTCGTCGTCCGCGGAGCCGTCCCCCCCCGGCGAGCAGTTGCGCGGCGTCGGACCGGCCTCGGCGCGTCCCCGCCTGGAAGGAGGAGAAGGCGGCGCGGATCTCCTCGGGGGAACGCTCGTCGTCCTCGGCGGGCTGCTCCGGCTCCGGGAGCGGGTCGTCCTCGCGCAGCGGCACGGCCAGGTGGGTCTGGGGGACCCGGCGCGGCAGGCCGCCCGGAGTGTGACTGGTGTCGGGCGGCGGCAGGATCGACGGCGAGGAGGCCCCGGAGGCGGTCGCGCCCGCTCCGGCTCCTGTCCGCCCGGAGACCGCCGCCTCCGCCTCGGCCCCCGTCTGCCCGGAGGCGGTCGCCGCTCCCCGTGCCTCCGCCGGATCCGGGAGGTCGCGTCTCCGGCGGATCGCTCTCGCCGCGCGGCGCCACGGCGACGGCCGTACCGGTCAGGCCGGCGGTCTCGGCACGGGCCGGGGGGACCGCCTCCGCCCGGGCCGCCGGGACGGTCCCGGTCCGGGCCGTCGGGACGGTCACGCCTCCGGCGGCCTCGGGGGTGGCGCCCTGGCCGACCAGTTCCTGCGGGATCAGCACCACGACGGTGGTCCCGCCGTACGGGGAGGCCTTGAACGTCACCCGGACGCCGTGCCGTTCGGCGAGCCTGCTGACGACGTACAGGCCCAGTCGGGCGTTGCCCGCCAGCTTGAGCTCGGGCGGGTTGGCGATCCGCTCGTTGGCCGAGGTGAGGTCCTCCTCGCTCATGCCCAGGCCCCGGTCCTCGATCTCGATGGCGTAGCCGTGGGCCACGCTGTGCCCGCTGACCTTCACCGTCGTGTAGGGCGGGGAGAAGGAGGCCGCGTTCTCGACCAGCTCGGCCACGAGGTGGATGACGTCGCCGACGGCCCGCCCGTCCAGCGACGCCTCCCCCATGGGGAGCACGTCGACCCGGGTGTAGTCCTCGATCTCCGCCAGTGCCCCGCGCACCACGTCGAGCATGGGGACCGGGTCCCGCCAGGCGCGGCCGGGGGCGGCCCCGGCCAGGACGAGGAGGTTCTCCGCGTAGCGGCGCATGCGGGTCGCCAGGTGGTCCAGCCGGAACAGGTCGCGCAGTTCCTGCGGATCCTGCTCGCGCCGCTCCATGGTGTCCAGGACGCTCAGCTGGCGGTGCACGAGGCCCTGGGTCCGGCGGGCGAGGTTGCGCAGGATGTCGGCGATGTCGCGCCGGAGCTGGGCCTGCTCGACCGCGACCTCGATCGCGGTCCGCTGGACGGCGTTGAACGCCTGGCCGACCTGCCCGATCTGGTCGTCGCCGAACCGCAGCGGCGGGGCCTCGGCCGCGACGTCCACCTCCTCGCCGTGGCCGATCCGGTCCACCACCCCGGGCAGCCGCTTGTCGGCCAGCTCCCAGGCGGCGACCCGCAGCTTCTCCAGCTGCTGGATCAGGGCGCGGGCCGTGGTGATGGACAGGACCACCGAGGCGATGACGGCGATGAGCCCCAGGCCGCCGGCGAGCGCGAGCCGTACGATGACGCCGGCGGCGACCGGGGTGGCGCGCTCGACCAGGCCGTCACCGGCCTTCACCACGGTCTCCCAGGTCTTGGACCGCACGGCCTGCGCGGCGGCGCTCCACTGCGCGAGGTCGACCTGCCCGCTCCGCTCCGCCTGCCGGTTCCGGGACAGCAGGTCCTCGATCACGCGCAGCCTGGTGAACTCCTCGGTCGCGGTCAGCCTCCGGTACGCCTCGCGGTCGGCCGGGGGTAGCTCCGCGACCGCCTGGGCGGTGAGGAAGCGCTGCGCGCCGACGGTCCGCGCGAACAGCAGACGCTCCTCCTCGGTGAACCCGCCCGCCGCCAGGGCGCCGGAGGCCAGGGCGTCCTCCTGCGAGACCAGCTCCACGGCCCGGCTCAGCCCGATGAGCGTGCGGGTGTCCTTGGCGAGCGCCTCGTCGTCCAGCGTGGCCATCGAGTCGTAGGCGGAGTAGACCGCTTCGACGATCTCCCCGAACGCCGCAGCCGTGCGGGTCCGGTCCGCCCCGCCCCCGTCGACCGTCTTGCGCAGGGCCGCCAGACCGTCCATGCGGTTGAGGACCACGCCGATCCGCCGCCACAGCTCCTCGCTCGCCGCCAGTTCCACGTCGGCGGCGGAGGAGAGCCCGCGCAGGGCGGCCGCGGCAGCGTCCGTGCGCCCGCGCTGGGCCTTCAGCGCCTCACGCTGCCGGAGGGCGCCGTTCGGGTCCCCCAGCGAGAGCATCGTGAGCCGCCGCTCGACCTGCAACTCGACGATGAACCGCTCACTCGGCTCGGCCACCCCGGAGTTCAGCGTCGCCACGCCCAGCATGTTCAAGCCGTCACGGACCGTCACCCACGCGGTGAACGCCCAGAGGGCCGCGAGTGACACCAGCAGCGCTGTGACCTTGGTCCGCAAACGCGCATTGCGCAAGCGCATGGCACCACCCTGGGGGAATGAAAAGAAATCACGTTACATTTCACGGCGATAGACGCGTGAGTCCACAGAGGCCGTGAGCCCGAAGTGGCGGGGCACAGCCCATCGCACCCGCCGAACCCTAGCAACGTCGGTAATTACACTCAAGGCAGCCCCGGTCACATGTAACCGTCTGTCCCTTTTGTTGACCTAACTGCCATCAGTAAATATCAACCATAACATCTGTCATGGCTGCCTTGTGGAGTTTCGCCCTGAATCCAGGAACTCTCCGGCGAGGTGCAGCGCGCCCAGGACGGCCGCCCGGACGATCGCCGCCGGGAAGTAGAGGTCCTTGTCGTGCCAGAGCCGGGGGCCCTCGGACGCGCCGGCGGCCTCCGACAGGAAGCCGCGGCCGCGCTCCACCGCCTCCACCGCCCCCGCGGACGTGCCCCCGCCCTCCGGGAGGGTCAGCAGGAGGGTCTGCAGCGCGTAGGCGGTCTCCTCGGCCGTTCCCTCCCACCGTCCCCAGGACCCGTCCGCGCGCTGGCCCGCCAGCACCCAGCGCACGGCCCGGTCCACCGCCTCCGCCGACTCCGCGCCGCCGAACTCGTGCAGCGCGAGCGCGCAGCAGGCCGTGGCGTAGTACGGCGAGGCGTGCCAGCGGTCCAGCCAGCTCCCCTCCGCGCCCTGGCAGCCGCGCAGCCGCGCCGAGACCTTCCGCGCGGCGGCCGCGTAACGCTCCGCCGGGGAGTCCGGCGCGGGGAAGA
>NZ_CDRNDK010000016.1:0-35385 GCF_977012225.1 Planomonospora algeriensis
GCGGCTGCGTCCCTCCCTGGCCGCCACATTCGGACGCCGGCGCGGCACGGCGCCTCGGCGCGCTCGTCTCGGGCTCCGGGCCGACCTGCGCCTTCCTCGCCGCCTCCGAGGCGCACGCCGGGGAGCTGGCCGGGGCGCTGCGGGGCGCGGGCGTGGCCCGCGAGGTCCTGACCGCCCACGGCCCCGTCCCGGGACCCGCCATCGTCTAGTGCGCGGCCCGCCTGGGAGCGGTGCGGGAGACTTGGGAGGTGACGATCGAGAACGCCGGCCGGGCCCGCCGGAGACCAGCCCCTCCATCGTGCTGCTCACCCTGGCGCACCGGATCGAGTCCGAACTGGGCGCCGCCCTCGCACCGCTCGGGCTGACGGTGAGCAGGTTCGGCCTGCTCGGACACATCTCCGGGGTGCCCGGCGCCTCGTTCAGCGACCTGGCGCGGATGTCCGGGATCACCGTCCAGAGCGTCCACTCGGCGGTCAAGGCGCTGTCGGGCGCCGGGCTGGTCCGCGACACCACCGCGCGCGCCGGGTCCGCCTCGGCCATCGAGCTCACGCCCGAGGGCGAGCGTCTCGTGCGGGAGGCGATGAAGGCCGTGGCCGAAGTCGACGAGCGGTTGTTCGGGCCGGACGCCGACCCGATCCAGCGGCAGGTCGCCGACACCGTGCGCACCGCTTTCGGCGGGCGCCCCCGGCCCTGACGCCGCCCCCACCGCAACCTTCAGGGTGGCTGAAGCATCTGTTAGGCTTCAGCCATCCTGAAGGTTGCGGTGGGAGGAATCCGTGGAAGGTCTGCTGCTCTCGGTGCATGTGCTCGCCGGCATCGTGTTCGTCGGAGGTTCCGCCGTCGCGGCGAGCCTGTTCCCCCGCTACGCCCCGATCACCGTGGACGCCCCGACCGCCCCGACCGCCCCGACCGACGCGGGCGTCACGGTGGGCGCGGCCGTCGCGAGCCCGGTCCCCGCGAGCCCGGCCGCGGTGGACCCGGTCACCGTGGATCCGACCGCCGATCCGCGGCCGGAGGCCCAGGGCGACCGCAACCGGGCCGTGGCCGCCGCGATGCACCGCATCACCCGCGGCTACGGCGTCCTCGGCATCGTCGTGCCCGTCGTGGGGATCGTCCTGGCCTTCGTCCAGGGCCGGATCGGCGAGATCTGGATCAGCGTCTCCATGGCCCTCACCGCCGCCGCGGGCGGGCTGCTCGCCCTGTGGATCTGGCCGTTGCAGAGCGAGGCCCTCGCCGACCCGACGACGGCGGGCGGCTGCGCACCTTGAGCATGCTCGCGGGGGTCTACAACCTGCTGTGGGCGGCCGTCGTGGTCCTCATGATCGTCCGCCCGGGATCCGACTACTCCTGAGCCCCGCCACCGGCACCGGGGCGCGCCGCGGGGAAGCCGGAGCCCCGCGCGGCCTCGGATACCCTTGTCGACAAGATGAATCTGGTCAATCTTGAGTCGGTCTCCCACTCCTACGGTCCCAAGCCGCTGCTGAAGGACGTCTCCCTCGGCATCGAGGCGGGCGACCGCATCGGCGTGGTCGGCCGCAACGGCGGCGGCAAGACGACGCTGATCTCGGTGATCGCCGGCCACCTGAAGCCCAACGAGGGCCGGGTCACGCACAACCGCGGCCTGCACGTCGGCACCCTGTCGCAGGGCGACGACCTCGACCCCGAGCGCTCGGTGGCCGAGATCGTCCTCGGCGACCGGCCGGAGCACGAGTGGGCGGGCGACGCGGGCATCCGCGAGATCCTCGCCAACCTGCTCGGCGACATCGACCTGACCGCCCCGGCGCGGAGCCTGTCCGGCGGTGAGCGGCGCCGTACGGCCCTGGCCCGGCTCCTCATCGAAGAGCACGACCTGATCATCCTGGACGAGCCCACCAACCACCTGGACATCGAGGCCATCGACTGGCTGGCCAGGCACCTGTCCGCCCGGCGGACCGCGCTGGTGGTCGTCACCCACGACCGGTGGTTCCTCGACGCGGTCTCCACCCGGACGTGGGAGGTCGTCGACGGCGCGGTCGAGCGCTACGAGGGCGGTTACGCCGCCTACGTGCTGGCCAAGGCCGAGCGCGCCCGCATCGCCGCGGCCTCCGAGGCCCGGCGGCAGAACCTCATGCGCAAGGAGATCGCCTGGCTGCGCCGCGGCCCGCCCGCGCGCACCTCCAAGCCCAAGTTCCGCATCGACGCAGCCCAGGCGCTGATCGCCGACGAGCCGCCGCCGCGGGAGAGCGTCGAGCTGGTGAAGTTCGCCGCCGCCCGGCTGGGCCGTACGGTCTACGACCTGGAGGACGTGACCCTGCACGCGGGCGGTCCCGACCAGGGCCCGCTGGTGCTCGACCACTGCACCTGGCAGTTCGGCCCCGGCGACCGGATCGGCCTGATCGGGGTGAACGGCTCGGGCAAGTCCTCGCTGCTGCGGCTGCTGTCCGGCACCGTCCAGCCCGACTCCGGCAAGGTCGTGCGCGGCCGGACGGTACGGCTGGCGCACCTGTCGCAGGAACTGGGCGAGCTCGACCCGTCCCGCCGGGTGCTGGAGACCGTCGAGGAGATCCGCAAGTTCATCCAGGTCGGCAAGAAGGAGTGGACGGCCTCGGCGCTGCTGGAGCGCCTCGGCTTCAAGGGCGAGGCGCAGTGGAAGGTCGTCGGCGACCTGTCCGGCGGTGAGCGCCGCCGCCTGCAGCTGCTCCGGCTGCTCATGGACGACCCGAACGTGCTGCTGCTCGACGAGCCGACCAACGACCTCGACATCGAGACGCTGAACGAGCTGGAGGACCTGCTCGACGGCTGGCCCGGCACGCTGATCCTGGTCAGCCACGACCGCTACTTCCTGGAGCGGGTCGCCGACCGCTGCGTGGCGCTGCTGGGCGACGGGAAGCTGTCGATGCTCCCCGGCGGCGTGGACGAGTACCTCCAGCGGCGCGCCTCGGGTGCGGCCCTGTCGGCGCGTGCGGCCTCGGGCTCCGGCACGGCCTCCCCGGCGGCCTCTCCGGGCACCTCCGCCGCCCCGGCCGCGGAGGCGGGGCCGGCCCTGTCGGCGAAGGAGGAGCGCGAGCTCCGCAAGGAGCTCTCCCGGCTGGAGCGCCAGCTCGACAAGCTGGCCGGCCGGGAGGCGAAGCTGCACGACTCCATGGCGGCGGCCGCCGCCGACTACGGCCGCCTGGCCGAGCTGGACGCGGAGCTCAAGGCGGTCCGGGCCGAGAAGGACGACATCGAGACCGCGTGGATGGAGCTCGCCGACCGCCTCGGCGAATGAGATTCCGCGGATCGCGTTTATCCGCCGCAGGGCGGGCACAGAGAGTCCTGTGGTTCAGGGTGCTCCGGTGTCCGTCGCGTCAAAAGGGATGAGTAGCGTGCGCAGCAGGCCCGCGAGGGCCTGCTGCTCATGCTGTCCGAGACCGGCCAGCAGGTCGTGCTCGCGGCGGAGCAGGTCGGCGAAGGCGTCGTCCACGCGTTTGCGGCCCGCGTCGGTCAGCGAGACCAGGACGCCGCGCCGGTCCTCGGGGTCGGGGCGGCGGGTGACGAGCCCGGCGGCGGCGAGGCGGTCGATCCGGTTGGTCATGGTCCCGGAGGTGACGAGGGTCGCGCGGAGCAGGGCCCCCGGGCTCAGCTCGTACGGCTCGCCGGCCCGGCGCAGGGCGGTGAGCACGTCGAACTCCCAGTTCTCCAGGTCGTGCTCGGCGAACGATGCGCGGCGGGCCCGGTCGAGGTGGCGGGCCAGCCGGGAGACGCGGCTGAGCACCTGGAGCGGTTCCACGTCGAGGTCGGGCCGTTCCTGCCGCCAGGCGGCGACCAGGCGGTCGACTTCGTCCTCGGTCCTGTCCGGGTGGTGCGAGGTCATGGCAGCGAGTCTATCTGTCTTGACATCGAGATATCTAACTTGATATCGATTATCTTGATGTCAAGAGATATGTGGGACCCCGAGGTCTACGCCCGCTACGCCGAGGAGCGGGCGCGTCCCTTCCACGACCTGGTCGCCAGGATCGGCGCGCAGCGCCCCGGCTGCGTCGTCGACGCGGGCTGCGGCACCGGCGAGCTGACCGCGGAGCTGGCCCGGCGCTGGCCGGAGGCCGAGGTGCACGGCTTCGACTCCTCGCCCGCGATGATCGAGCGGGCCCCGACCGGCGAGCGGCTGACCTTCTCCGTCGGCGACGTCGCGGACTGGCGCCCCGAGCGCCCGGTGGACGTGATCGTGTGCAACGCGGTCCTGCAGTGGGTGCCCGACCACCCGGAGCTGCTGACGCGCTGGGTGGAGGCCCTCGCCCCCGGCGGGTGGCTCGCCTTCCAGGTCCCCGGCAACTTCCACGCGCCCAGCCACGAGGCGGTCCGCGAGGTGATCCGGGTCAAATGGTTCGAGTGGCTCGGCGACCTGCTCCGGCACGACCCGGTGGGCGGCCCCGCCGACTACCTGGACCTGCTCGCCGGGCCGGACCGCGAGGTGGACGCCTGGGAGACCACCTACCTGCACGTCCTGCCGGGCCGCAACGCCGTCCTCGGCTGGATCGCGGGCACCGCCCTGCGCCCCATGCTCGACCGCCTGCCCGAGGCCGAGCACGAGGAGTTCCTCGCCGACTGCGGGATCCTGCTGAACGAGGCCTACCCCCGCCGGCCGTACGGCACGCCCTTCCCCTTCCGGCGCGTCTTCGCCGTGGTGCGCAAGATCGCCGCCGATGGATGACGGACCATCGGTGAGCCCTTGGATAACGTGGTAGACGGTCCGGCAAAAGGGGTGATCCCGTGGCGATGGAGATCGAGGACAAGTTCGACGTCCCGGAGGGCTACGAGCTCCCCGACCTGACGGGACTGCCCGGCTGCGACGAGATCGCCGGCCCCGAGTCCCACCGGCTGGTCGCGGTCTACTTCGACACCCCCGATCTGAGGCTCGCCGCCCGCGGCATCACCCTCCGCCGCCGCAGAGGGGGCTCCGACCCCGGCTGGCACCTCAAACTGCCCAAGGCCAAGGGCGTCCGGCAGGAGATCACCCACCCGCCGACCCCCGGCGCCAAGACCGTCCCGGCCGAGCTGGCCGACCTCGTCCTCGCCTACACCAGAGGCGCCCCCCTCACCCAGATCGCCGAACTCGACACCCGCCGCTCCGTCACCCACCTGCGCAACGGCGCGGGCGTCCGCCTGGTGGAGATCGCCGACGACCGGGTCAAAGGCACCGTGCTCGGCGGCGAACCGCACGTCGAACGCTGGCGCGAGGTCGAGGCCGAACTGGTCGAAGGCGACGAGAAGCTCCTGCGCAAGGTCGGCAAACGGCTCCGCAAGGCCGGGGCGAGCCCCGCCGGATCGGCCAGCAAACTCGCCCGCCTGCTCGGAGCCGCCCGCGAGATCCCCCGCCCGCAGATCGCGCCGACCGCGCCGGGCAGCGCCGGAGAGGCCGTCGTCGGCTACCTGGCCGCCCAGGTCACCGCCCTGCTCGCCCAGGACCCCCTGGTGCGCCGGAACGAGGAGGACGCCGTCCACAAGATGCGCGTCGCCTGCCGCCGGCTGCGCAGCGCCCTGAAGTCGTTCAAGGGGATCGTCACCGGGACCCGCCCGCTGCGGGACGAACTCAAATGGCTGGGCGAGGTCCTCGGCGAGGCCCGCGACCTGGAGGTCATCGCGGAGCGCCTCTCCCGCGCCCTGGACGGCCTGGACCCGGACCTGGTCGCGGGCCCGGTCCGCGCCCGCCTCGGCTCCGGCCTGCTCGACGACGAGCACGAGGCCCACGACCGCATCAGGGAGGCACTCGGCGGCGAACGCTACTTCGCCCTGCTCGACGCCCTCGATGACCTCCTCGCCACCCCCGCGCTCACCAAGGTCGCCGCCCGGCCGGCCGCCTCCCTCACCGCCGTCGCGGCCAAGAGCTGGCAGCGCGTCACCCGCGCCTACGGCGCCGCCCAGGCCGCCCGGGAGGCGGAGGACCCCGCCGAGCGGGAGACCGCCCTGCACGGGGTGCGCAAGGCCGCCAAACGGGCCCGCTACACCGCCGAATCACTCGGCATGACCGAGCTGGCCGAGCGGGCGGAGGCCGTACAGGAGGTGCTCGGCGCCCACCAGGACGGCGTGGTGGCCCAGCGGCGGCTGGCGGCCGAGGCCCGCGCCGCGCGGCGGGCCGGGGAGGACACCTTCACCTACGGCGTCCTGACCGGCCTGGAACGGGCCCGCGCCGACCGGGCCCGCGAGGAGTTCCCCCGGGTGTGGGAGAAGACGGCCGAGGCCGTCGCGAAGCTCCTGTGATCCGCCGAGCCGGAGGTGACGGCCCGCCCCCGCGGGGCCGTCCCCACCTGGCTCAGGCGGGATGGCGGTCCGTGGCGACGATCCGGCCGTCCGCCCGGTGCACGACCAGGAACGCGCCCTTGTCGAGCCGCACCTCGTCCGGCCCGCCGACAAGGCCCGCGATCAGCTCCGGGAGCACCTTGCCGTGACTGCACAGCACCGTCGGCGCGCCCGACTCCAGCACCGCCGACGCGGCCCGCAGCGTCTCATCCGGGTCGTGACGCCCCTCCGAGAGCAGCGGCTCGCGGCGGATCCCCAGGCCCGCCCGGTCGGCGTACGGCTCCAGGGTCTGCACGCACCGCAGGCTCGGCGAGCTGACCAGCTCCACCGGGCGGTAGCCCGCCAGCGCGTCCGCCAGCCGCTCCGCCTGCGCCCTCCCGCTCCCGTCCAGGGGACGCAGATCGTCGTCGCCCTCCCACGCGTCCCGCGAGCCCGCCACGCCGTGCCGGACGAGGACCAGCGGCACGGTCGCCAGCGGGGTCCCGGGCAGTGACCGGAGCAGCGACCGGAGCAGCTCGGCGTCCTGCTCGTAGGTCAGCCGCCGCCGCGCCTCCTCCATCGGCAGCCAGGCCACCTCGTCCACCTCGTCCGCCGCGGTGGGCTCCCCCTCGGCGACCGCCCGCGCCACCCAGTAGTCGACCCGCTTGAGCCGGCCGCCCTTCATGTAGTGGGCCGGGGGCAGCGCCCGGCCCAGCACCACCGTCGCCCCGGTCTCCTCCGCCACCTCGCGCAGCGCCCCGGCGATCACGTGCTCGCCCCGCTTCAGCCTGCCCTTCGGCAGGGACCAGTCGCCGTACCCCGGCCGGTGCACGACGGCGACCTCCGGAGCCGACTCCTCGCCCCGCCACACCACCGCCCCGGCGGCGCGGATCATGTCGCGCGCCCGGGGCCGCGCCCGAACGGACTCAGTCATCGACAGACCTCCACCGCCGCGTGCCCACCAGATGGCTCTGCAGGTCCTCTCCCCGGTGCCGGCTCCAGGAACCGTCCGCGCCCAGCCACCACGTCGCCGTGTCCTCCGCCATCGCCCGGTCCAGCAGGTCGCTGAGGTAGAGCCGGTGCCGCTGGCCGGTCACCTTCACCAGCGCCTCCACCCGGCGGTCCAGGTTGCGGCGCATCAGGTCCGCGCTGCCCATCCAGATCTCCGGCCTGCGGCCCTGGCCGAACTCGTAGATCCGCGAGTGCTCCAGGAACCGGCCCAGCACGCTCCTGACCCGGATGTTCTCCGACAGGCCCGGGACCCCCGGCCGGAGCGTGCAGATCCCGCGCACCCACAGGTCGACCGGGACGCCCGCCTGCGACGCCCGGTACAGCGCGTCGATGAGCGGCTCGTCCACCAGGGAGTTCGTCTTCATCCGGATCCTGGCCGGACGGCCGGCCCGCTGATGGGAGATCTCCCGGTCGATCCTGGCCAGCAGGCCGCCGCGCAGCGAGTGCGGGGCGACCAGCAGCCGCCGGTAGGCCGAGTGGTTGGAGTAGCCCGTCAGGTGGATGAACAGGTCCGTGACGTCCTCGCCCACCAGCGGGTCGGCGGTCAGCAGCCCCAGGTCCTCGTACAGCCGCGCCGTCTTCGGGTTGTAGTTCCCCGTACCGATGTGGCAGTAGGTACGCAGCTCGCCGGAGGGCTCCTGCCGTACGACCAGGGCCAGCTTGCAGTGCGTCTTCAGGCCCACCACGCCGTAGACCACGTGGCACCCGGCCCGTTCCAGCTTGCGCGCCCAGCTGATGTTGGCGTGCTCGTCGAACCGCGCCTTGATCTCCACCACCACGACGACCTGCTTGCCCGCCTCGGCCGCGTCGATGAGCGCGTCCACGATCGGCGAGTCGCCGCTGGTCCGGTAGAGCGTCTGCTTGATCGCCAGCACGCTCGGGTCGGCGGCGGCCTGCTCGATGAAGCGCTGCACGCTCGTGGCGAACGAGTCGTACGGATGGTGCAGCAGCACGTCCCGCTCCCGCAGCACCGTGAAGATGTCGTCCTCGACGTGCACGACCTCCGCCGGCACGAACGGGCGGAAGCTCAGCTCCCCCCGGTCCAGGTCGGCGATCGTGTGCAGCCCCGTCAGATCCAGCGGGCCGGGCAGCCGGTAGATCTCGTGCTCGGCCACGCCCAGCTCGTCGACCAGCAGGTCGAGCACCTCGGGCGTGATGGTGTCCTCCACCTCCAGCCGGACCGGCGGACCGAACCGCCGCTTGAGCAGCTCCTTCTCCAGCGCCTGCATGAGGTTCTCGGTGACGTCCTCGTCGACGTCCAGGTCCTCGTTGCGGGTGACCCGGAAGACGTGGTGCTCGACGACCTCCATGCCCTTGAACAGCTGGCCCAGATGGGCCGCGATCACGTCCTCCAGGGGAACGAACCGGTCCCTGGACGCCGCGACGAAACGCGGCAGCCGGCCCGGCACCTTCACCCGGGCGAACACCGTGTGGCCGGTCGCCGGATTGCGGACGGTCACCGCGAGGTTGAGCGAGAGCCCGGAGATGTAGGGGAAGGGGTGGGCGGGATCGACGGCGAGCGGCGTCAGCACCGGCCGGATCCGCTCGCGGAACAGCTTGCGCATCCCGGTGCGCTCGTCGCGGCTCAGGTCGTTCCAGCGGACGATCGCGATGCCCTCGGCGGTGAGCTGCGGGCGCACCCTCTCGTGGAAGCAGGCCGCGTGCCGCCGCGCGAGGCCGTCGGCGATCGCCGCGATCCTCGCCAGCTCCTCACGCGGCTTCAGCCCGCTCTTGGTACGGAGCAGCAGACCGGTGGCCATCCGGCGCTTCAAGCCGGCCACCCGGACGCGGAAGAACTCGTCCAGGTTGCCGGCGAAGATCGCCAGGAACCTGACTCTCTCCAGCAGCGGCAGGGACGGATCCTCCGCCATCTCCAGGACACGCTGGTTGAACTGGAGCCAGCTCTCCTCGCGGTTGAGGAAACGCTCCTGGGGGAGAGGCAGCCCTTCCGGAGAGGGGGGCGCGGGTTCTGCGGACATATGACCAGAATGCCCGCTTTCGTTGAACATAACGTTAACTGCGGCTCAACGGACGCTGTTGCTTCCCCCGCCTCCTCACTCACAAGGGCGGGAAGGCTCACTCCCAGGCCGGGAGGCCCCCGGGAAATGGGAGGCTCCCTCCCGGAAGTGGGACTCCCCCCGGGCCGGGAGACTCACTCCCGGGAGCGGGAAGCCTCCTGATCCGCCCCGCGCTCGGCCGCCTTCGCCAGCCTCGCGGCCTCCCGCTCGGCCGCCTTCGCCTCCCGGAGCCGGATCCTCTCCAGCTCCTTGAGCTCCCGCTCACGGGCCTTCTCCTGCTCGCGCAGCAACCGCTCCTGCTCCTTGAGCTCCCGCTCGCGCGCCTTCTCCCGCTCCCGCGCCTCCCGCTGCCGCGCCTTCTCCTGCTCCCGGGCCAGCTTCTCCGCCTCGCGCTGCTCCCGCTCGCGGATCTTCTCCAGCTCCTTGAACTCCCGCTCGCGCGCCTTCTCCCGCTCGCGCAGCTCCTTCTCCGTCGGCCGCGGCACCACCGGACGCCGCCGCTCCGCCTCCTGGGAGCTCGCCGTCAGCCGGGGACGCGGATCCAGGCCCGTCAGGCCGTTCCAGGAGAGGTTCACCAGGTGCGCGGCCACCTCCTCCCGCGACGGCCTGCGCACGTCCAGCCACCACTGGCCGGTCAGCGCCACCATGCCCACCAGCATCTGCGCGTACATCGGCGCCAGCTTCGGGTCGTAACCGCGCCCCGCGAACTCGGCCACCATGACGTCCTCGACCTGGCTGGCGATGTCGTTGATCAGACTGGCGAACGTGCCCGTCCCCGACGCCGCGTGCGAGTCGCGCACCAGGATCCGGAAACCCTCGCTGTTCTCCTCCACGTACGCCAGCAGCGCCAGCGCCGCCCGCTCCAGCTTCACCAGCGCGTGCGAGGCCGACAGCGCCTCCGTCACCATGCTCAGCAGCTTCTGCATCTCCCGGTCGACGACGACCGCGTAGACGCCCTCTTTGCCGCCGAAGTGCTCGTAGACGACCGGCTTGGAGACGTTGGCGCTCGCCGCGATCTCCTCCACCGACGTGCCGTCGAACCCCTTCTCTGCGAACAGGGTGCGGCTGACCTGGATCAGCTGCTCCCTGCGCTCCTTACCGGTCATCCGCCGCCGAGGTTCGTTCACATGTCCAATGATGACGCCCGCGACCGGGGAGGCGGGCGCCGTACGGGACCGAACCGCCGCCGGCGCCGTACGGGACCGGACCACCGCCGTACGGGACGTGACCGCGGCGCGCGCCGCGCCGGGAAGGACCGCCAGCGCGGCCCCCGGGACGGCCGGGAGGGATTCGGGCATCACCACCGGGACGGGCGGACCTCCGGATCGGCCTGTCGAGCCCACCGGGACGAGCGGGCCCACCGGGACGGGCGGACCCGGGACGGCCGCCGCCGGGCCCGCCGGAACGGCACCCGCGGGCCGGTCAGCCTCCAATGCGCTTCGCCGCCAGGCGCTCCGGCGTGGGCCAGCGGACGTCGTAGGCCCAGCCCGCCTTCTCGAACCAGCGGATCACCCCGGCGCTGAGGTCGATCTGGCCCTTGAGCGCGCCGTGGCGGGCGCAGGTCGGGTCGGAGTGGTGCAGGTTGTGCCAGGACTCGCCGAAGGACGGGATGGCCAGCCACCACACGTTGCGGGACTTGTCGCGGGACTCGAACGCCTCCTCGCCGAAGACGTGGCAGATGGAGTTGATCGACCACGTCACGTGGTGCAGCAGCCCGATCCGGACCACCGTGCCCCAGAAGAAGGCGGTCAGCATGCCCTGCCACGACCAGGTGATCAGGCCGCCCAGGACCGCCGGGGCCACCAGCGAGGTGATCGCCAGCACCGGGAACCACCTGTGCAGCTTGATGATGTCCGGGTCCTTCAGCAGATCCGGGGCGTACTTCTCCCGGTTCGTGCGGTGCGTCTCGAACAGCCAGCCCATGTGCGCCCAGAGCAGGCCCTTGGCCATCGACCAGAAGCCCGGCCCGAACCGCCACGGCGAATGCGGGTCGCCCTCCTTGTCGGAGAACTTGTGGTGCTTGCGGTGGGTGGCCACCCAGTCGAGCACCGACATCTCCAGGGAGAGGCTGCCCGCGATCCCCAGCGCCAGCTTCAGCGGCCGCTTCGCCTTGAACGAGCCGTGCGTGAAGTAGCGGTGGAACCCGACCGTGATCCCCAGCCCTGACACCACGTAGAAGACGGCGGCGATCGCGACGTCGACCCAGCCCAGCCCCCAGCCCCAGGCGAACGGGACCGCGACGACCAGGGCGATCAGCGGTGCGGCCACGACCACGCCGAAGGTGATGAGTTCGGGGAGCGTCTTCCGCTCCGGGTCGAGCTCCGGCTTGGGACCCGGCGCGGGGCGGTCGGATACGACTGTCATGCGGTACCTCATGAGATCGGGAAGGTGGTGCACCTTACTTGCCTACGCAACCGTAACCTACGCAACAGTAAGTTAGAACCCCTAGAGCGCCAACACGGTGAATAGGACTCTTTCCCAGCGATTTCCTGGCGTCGCCGTGACTTGCCACCCTCGCGCCGGCCTGCTAGGGATCCCATCACTGTCCCGCCTGCCCTCCTCGCTGATCACTAATCCTGCCTCCCCCCTCGCGCAATGTGCGGGATGAGCCTGTTCCGCTGCGGCGGCCATCTTTGGCGTGGTGGTCAGGCCGCGCGAGCGGCCTCATAGGCGGCAGGACTGACGTGGCCCAGACCGCTGTGCAGCCGGCACAGGCCATACCAGCCCTCGATGCACTCGAAGATCGCGCTGTGGACGGTGGCCTGCTGATCGGCTTCGGCGAGCAGGCCGCCCTGCTCGAGCGGACGGACTGACAGAGAGAATGCCCGACGGCCCCCTCAAGGGGAGGCCGGGGATCGGCGGATGTGCCGCCTGGGAACAAATCCCTCGTGATGGGAGCCTCTCGGAGTTCGCGATGGTGATCATGAGTAGTCGGCTGCGCGCGATCGCACGGAATGCGGCCGCCATCGTTCAACGCGGTGGGTGCACATCGTCAGTTGGCCGCTGGCTACATCTAGCGGACGACGTGGCGCATGCCGTGGCGAACACTCGGCTTCGCCTTTCCGAAGAGGACCTCGGCGCGGCCCCGGATGATGCGGGGGCCGGAGCCGACACGCCGGACCACGGCGCGGTGTACGTGTGAGGTCTGGGAGCCGGTGAGCAGTTCGGATCGGAGCTGTAGTTCTTTGCGGGGGTGGAGGCACTGGCGGCGGCGCCGGGAAGCGGTTGACGGTGAGATGCGGTTGGCAGGCTGTGATGTCGGCCCACGGCCGATGGGCGCTCTCCTTGGCGGTCACCACCCGATCGCAGCACTCCCTCGCGCCACCGGATGAGGTTCGTCGGACCGTGCGACATCCGGTTGCCGTGGTGAGGCAACGAGATCGGGCTCGAAAGGAGCTCCCTGGATTTTTGTAATCACTTGAAGGCCGTGAGTAACTGGAACTAGTGTTCCCCTATGAGTAGAACCCCCGAACAAGTTGCCCGCTTCGAAGACCTCCGCCTCCGGGCCGCCGCCCTGCGGGATGAGGGTAGATCGCGGATGCAGATCAAGGAGGCGCTCGGCCTGACGAGCAACTGGACCCTCAACGAACTACTCAAGGGCACGGTGCCACCCGATTCCCGCCTGCGCGCGAATGCCAAGGACGACCTGCACCTAAGGGCGCGGGAACTACGGGCCGAAGGCCGCACGTACAAGGAGATAGGCGAGGAGCTGGGCGTGTCCAAGTCCTCGGTGTCCCTATGGGTGAGGGATCTGCCGAGGACTGGGAGGCTGAGCCGAGAGGAGGCCAGGAGGCGGAATGTAGAAGGTGTGGAGCGCTACTGGGAACAGGAGCGGGAGATCCGTCGGGCTGCCCGCCAGGGCATTTCCGACGCAGCGGCCGCCGGGATGGGGTGGTTGACCGATCGCGAGATCCTCATCGCAGGGGCCGTCGCCTATTGGTGTGAGGGTTACAAGAACAAGCCTTACCGCGAGTCCAACCATGTCACGTTCATCAACAGCGACCCCGGACTCATTCTCCTGTTTCTCCGCTTCATGGACGTCGCGGGCGTGTCGAGGGATCGCCTCTACTTCCGGGTCCACATTCACGAGAGCGCCGACGTCGAGGCTGCCGAGAGATTCTGGCTCGACCTGACCGGTGCGGAGCCGGGTCAGTTTCGGCGCGCAACTCTCAAGCGACATAACCTCCAGACAGTGCGGCGCAACACGGGAGTCGACTACCGAGGCTGTCTCCGGATCGACGTGCTGAAGTCTCTGGAGGTCTACAGAATGATCGAGGGATGGGCTGCCGGAGTGATGCGCGGAAGTCATCCCCCGTCGGAGGGGAGCGAGTGCGCTGTCCCGAAGCCGATCGTCCGGCGAGCCGACAGGAGTTGGCGGATCTCGATCGGCGGAAGACCGTCGTCCCCGGTAAGGTAGAGGCAGGCTTGTCTCGATGGGTGATCAACTCGTCGGTCTTGTCCGAATGATCCGCCGTAGGGTAATTGGCAGCCCACCGTCTTTTGGTGTCGGGGTGTCCTGGTTCGAGTCCAGGCGGCGGAACTGTGATGTTTGTCCGGTTTGGTGGGCGGCTGGTCGGCTGGGGGGATTCCCGGGGGGAAGGTATCCTCACGTTGTCGAGCGGGTGACGGTGCGGTGCCCTGGGGGTAGCCGTCGGTCACCCCGTTTCGTCATGTCTCAGCCGCGATGCCGAGGGAGCCTCGCCCGTGAGTGTGCCGCGCCCGGCCGCCGTCATCGTCCTCGCCGCAGGCGAGGGCACCCGGATGAAGTCGAGAACACCGAAGATCCTTCATGAGCTGTGCGGTCGCACGCTGGTCGACCACATGCTCACCGCCGCCCGAGGGCTGGAGCCCGAGCGGCTGATCGTCGTCATCGGCCACGAGCGGGAGCGGGTCCGGGCGCATCTGGAGGTGAGCAGCCCCGACGCGCTGGCCGTGGTCCAGGAGGAGCAGAAGGGGACCGGCCACGCGGTGCGGACGGTCCTGGAGGCCGTCGGCACGGTCGCCGGCACGGTCCTGGTGACCTACGGGGACACGCCGCTGCTGCGCACCGGCACCCTGGCGGGGCTGCTGGAGCGGCACGCCGAGGACGGCAACGCCGTCACCGTGCTCACCGCGGAGGTCCCCGACCCGTACGGGTACGGGCGGATCGTCCGCGACTCCTCGGGGGCGGTCCTGGCGATCGTCGAGGAGAAGGACGCGAGCCCGGAGCAGCGGGCGATCAGGGAGATGAACTCCGGCGTCTACGCGTTCGACGGCCTGCTGCTGGCCGACGCGGTCAAGCGGGTCTCGGCCTCCAACGCCCAGGGCGAGGAGTACCTCACCGACGTGCTGTCCATCCTGCGCGAGGACGGGCACCGGGTCGGCGCGCACGTCGCGGCGGACTACGTCGAGGTGGAGGGCGTCAACGACCGGGTGCAGCTGGCCTTCGCGCGCCGGGTGCTCAACGCCCGGCTGCTGGAGGGGCACATGCGGGCGGGTGTGACGGTGGTCGACCCGGCCAGCACGTGGGTGGACGTGGACGTCGTGCTGGGGCAGGACGTGGTGGTCCATCCGGGCACCCAGCTGCAGGGCCGTACGGTGGTCGGGGAGGGGGCCGAGATCGGCCCGGCCTCGACGCTGACCGACACGGTCGTCGGCGAGGGGGCGGTGGTCCGCAACGCGGTCTGCGCGGAGGCGGAGGTGGGGCCGGAGGCGACGGTCGGGCCGTACGCCTACCTGCGGCCGGGCACCGTGCTGGCCCGCAAGGCCAAGGCGGGGACGTACGTCGAGCTGAAGAACGCCCGGGTGGGTGAGGGCTCGAAGGTGCCGCACCTGTCCTATGTGGGCGACGCCACGATCGGCGTCGGCGCGAACATCGGCGCGTCCTCGGTCTTCGTCAACTACGACGGAGTGAACAAGCACCACACGACGGTGGGCGACCACGCCTTCGTCGGGTGCGACACCATGCTCGTCGCGCCGGTGAACATCGGCGACGGCGCCTACACCGCCGCGGGTTCGGTCATCGACTCCGACGTCCCCGCCGGGGCGATCGGGGTGGCCCGCGGTCGGCAGCGCAATATTGAAGGGTGGACGGTGCGCAAGCGCCCGGGCACCAGATCGGCGCAGGCGGCGCAGCGGGCCGCCGAGGCCGGAGATCAGCAGGGGAGCACCTCCGAATGAGCAGCATCAAGCAGACCGGCGAGAAGAAACTGATGTTCTTCTCCGGGCGCGGATATCCGGAGCTGGCGGAGGAGGTGGCCAGCCACCTGGGGATCGGCACGAGCCCGACCACGCTGCGGGATTTCGCCAACGGTGAGATCTACGCGCGTTACCAGGAGTCGGTCCGGGGCAGCGACGCGTTCGTCATCCAGAGCCACACCGGGCCGATCAACCAGTGGATCATGGAGCAGCTGATCATGGTGGACGCGCTCAAGCGCGCCTCCGCCAAGCGGATCACCGTGATCATGCCCTTCTTCGGCTACGCCCGGCAGGACAAGAAGGGCCGGGGCCGCGAGCCGATCACGGCCCGGCTGATGGCCGACCTGTTCAAGACCGCCGGCGCCGACCGGCTGATGTCGATCGACCTGCACACCTCGCAGATCCAGGGTTTCTTCGACGGCCCGGTGGACCACCTGTTCGCGATGCCGGTGCTGGTCAACTACCTCAAGGACAAGCTGGACCTGGTCAACACCACGGTCGTGTCGCCGGACACCGGCCGGGTGCGGCTCTCGGAGCGCTGGGCGGACACGCTGGGCACTCCGCTGGCCTTCATCCACAAGCGCCGGGATCTGGACGTGGCCAACCAGGTGAAGGTGAACGAGGTGGTCGGCCGGGTGCGGGGCCGTACCTGTGTGCTGATCGACGACATGATCGACACGGCGGGCACGATCTGCAAGGCGGCGGACGCGCTGTACGAGCAGGGTGCGACCGACGTGGTGGTGGCGGCGACGCACGCGGTCTTCTCGGACCCGGCGGTGGACCGGTTGAAGAACTCGCGCATCTCCGAGGTCATCGTCACGAACACGCTCCCGCTGGAGGAGGACAAGCGGTTCGACAACCTGACGGTCCTGTCGATCGCGCCGCTGATCGCGCGGGCGATCACCGAGGTGTTCAGCGACGGTTCGGTGACGAGCATGTTCGAGGGCGACAGCTAGGCGCGTCGGCGCAGCTCCCGTCCGCGCAGGTCCCGTCCGTCCGGTGTTCGGTGTCCGGTGTCCGTCCGTCTCCGCGCGGGGAGGCGGACGGAGCCCGGCGGGGAGCCGATAGGCTGTGCAGGTTGCGCGCGTTCGTAACGCCTTCCGCTAGGGCGGGTGAGGGGGAGCGCGCTTTCACCGTCGAGGATCCCTAGGAGATCTGCCGTGTCTGAAGTAGTCATCGCCGCCGAGTCGCGTACCGGTTTCGGCAAGGGTGCCGCCCGCAAGATCCGCCGCGAGCACAAGGTGCCCGTCGTCCTCTACGGGCACGGCACGGACCCCCGGCACCTGTCCCTGCCGGGTCACGAGCTGCTGCTGGCCCTGCGCACGCCGAACGTGCTGATCCGTCTCGAGGGCGCGGTCGACGAGCTGGCGATCCCGAAGGGCGTGCAGCGCGACCCGATCAAGGGCTTCCTGGAGCACGTCGACCTGCTGCTGGTCAAGCGCGGCGAGAAGGTCACCGTCGACATCCCGGTCAACGTGGTCGGCGAGGTCTCCGAGGGCATGATGGACCAGCAGATGGTCTCGGTCTCGGTCGAGACCGAGGCGACCCACATCCCCGAGGGCGTCGAGGTCGACGTCGCGGGCCTGGCGGTCGGCACCCAGATCACCGCCGCCGACCTGAAGCTGCCCAAGGGCACGACGCTGGCCGCCGACCCGGAGGCGCTGGTCCTGATCATCGCCGGTGAGCAGGCAGCCGAGCCGGTCGAGGGCGAGGCCGCGGAGGCCGCCGAGGGCGAGACCGCCGAGGCCGCGGAGGCCGCGGAGGCCGCCGAGGGCGAGTCCGCCGAGTAGTTCTCTCTGCCACACCTGTCAGGGCGGTCCGGCAACGGGCTGCCCTGACGCGCATGAAAGGGGTGCCTGCCGTGGACCGCTGGCTGGTGGTCGGCCTGGGCAATCCGGGGCCGGAGTACGCCGGGAACCGGCACAACGCGGGGTTCATGGTGCTGGACGAGCTGGCCGCGCGGGCCGGGGGGCGGTTCAAGGCGCACCGGTCGAGGGCCGAGGTGCTGGAGGGCCGGTTGGCCGGAGCCCCGGCGGTCCTGGCCAAGCCGTTGTCGTTCATGAACCTGTCGGGTGGCCCGGTGAAGGCGCTGGCGGACTTCTACAAGGTCGATCCGGCGCGGGTGGTCGTCGTGCACGACGAGCTGGACGTGCCGTACGGCGCGCTCCGGGCGAAGCTGGGCGGGGGCGACAACGGCCACAACGGGCTGAAGTCGATCACGAAGTCGCTGGCGACGCGGGACTACCTGCGGGTGAGGTTCGGCATCGGCCGTCCGCCGGGCCGGATGGACACGGCGGCGTACGTCCTGCGGGATTTCGCGACCGCGGAGCGCAAGGATCTGGCGTTCCTGGTGGACCGGGCGGCGGACGTGGTGGAGTCGCTGGTCCGGGTGGGGCTGGAGGCGACGCAGAACGCCTTCCACGCCGTTGATCTGAAGCCGTCGGGCCCGCCGCGGTAGCCGGGGCCGCGGGGCGGCTCGCGGGGGCGCGGGTTCCGGCGTTCGCCCTCCGCGCCTTCTCCTCGTCGATACCATTCCATTACTGTCAGTAGACGAATGGTTACGCGGAGGGGTGCGTGCGCGAGGTAACGGCTCTCCAGGTGGTGTCGGGGTCCGTGCCGGCGGCGCGCTGGCGGGAGCCGGGCTGGGTGCGCGGCCATCGGGCGCGGGCGGTCGTCGCCGACTTCGGGTGCTCCTCCCTGTCCGGTGCGCTGGCGTTCTTCGTGCGGTTCGGTGAGGTCACGCCGTACGTCGTCCCCTATGTGGTGCTGAGTGCGGCGCTGCCCGTGGTGTGGGTGTGCGTGATCGCGTTGAACCGGGCCTACGAGGCGCGGCTGATCGGTCTGGGGCCGGAGGAGTTCCAGCGGGTCCTGCAGTGCGGTTTCATGGTCACCGCGGCGCTCGCGGTCGGCGCGTACGTGACGAAGACCGACGTGGCGCGCGGGTACGTGGTGCTGGCGGTTCCGCTGGCCACGGCCCTGACGCTGCTGGCGCGCTACCGCCTGCGCCGGTCCCTGCACCGCAGGCGGGCGCGGGGCGGGTGCATGCGGCGGGTGGTGGCGGTGGGCCACCGGGCGGCGGCGGCGGATCTGGTCGACCGGCTGCGCCGGGAGCGCTACCACGGCATGGAGGTCGTGGGGGTGTGCGTGCCGCGCGGCGGCGGTCCCGAGGTGGCGGGTGTGCCGGTGCTGGGCGGCCTGTCGGACGTGCCGCTGGTGGTGGGGCAGGCGGAGGCGGACACGGTGGCGGTGCTGGCCTGCCCGGAGATGGACGGTACGGCGCTGCGCCGGCTGGCCTGGCGGCTGGAGAAGACGCACACGGACCTGGTGGTGGCTCCGGCGCTGATGGAGGTGGCGGGGCCGCGGACCACGATCCGCCCGGTGGCGGGCCTGCCGCTGCTGCACGTGGACCATCCCGAGCTCGCGGGGCTGCGCCAGGTGGTCAAGACGCTCTTCGACCGGGTGGGGGCGGGGGCGCTGCTGGTGCTGCTGGCGCCGCTGCTGCTGGTGCTGGCGCTGGCCGTACGGGCGTCGGGACCGGGGCCGGTGCTGTTCCGGCAGACGCGGGTGGGCCGGGACGGCGCGGAGTTCATGATCTACAAGTTCCGGACGATGGTGACCGACGCGGAGCAGCGGAAGATCACCCTGACGAGCGATGACGGGGGGGTGCTGTTCAAGATCCGGAACGATCCGCGGGTGACCCCGGTCGGCGCCTGGCTGCGCCGCCACTCCATGGACGAGCTGCCGCAGTTGATCAACGTGGTGCTCGGCCACATGTCGCTGGTGGGCCCCCGGCCGCCGCTGCCGGAGGAGGTGGCCCGGTACGGTGACGACGTCCGGCGCCGGCTGCTGGTCCGGCCGGGGATGACGGGGCTGTGGCAGGTGAGCGGGAGGTCGGACCTGAGCTGGGAGGAATCGGTCCGGCTGGACCTGCGTTACGTGGAGAACTGGTCCCTCATGCTGGACCTGCAGATCCTGTGGAAGACTTGGTCGGCTGTCGCGCGAGGGGCTGGAGCGTACTGATGACGATTCGCGACGATCATGTCCTGGCCGGGGATCTGGCGGCCGAGGCCGGAGAGAGACTGCTGGCGCTGCGGGAGAAGGAGGGCTTCGGCGATCCGTCCGCGCTGCGGGCGAGGGGCGACGCCGAGTCGCACCGGTTCCTGATGGAGGCCCTGGCACGGCTGCGCCCGAGCGACAGCGTGCTGTCGGAGGAGGCGACCCAGCAGGAGCGCCTCGACTCCCGCCGGCTGTCGGCGGAGCGGGTGTGGATCGTCGACCCGCTGGACGGCACCCGCGAGTTCGCGGAGGAGGGCCGGGCGGACTGGGCGGTCCACGTGGCGCTGTGGGAGCGGGGCGCGCTGACCGCCGGGGCGGTGGCGCTGCCCGCGCAGGGCAGGACGCTCTCCACGGCGGAGCCGCCGGCGCTGCCCGGCCCGCTCCCCGGCTCGGAGGCGGCGGCTCCCGGTCCGGAGCCGGTCGCACGGCCGGGCGGCGGCCGGGTGCGGATCGCGGTGAGCCGGACGCGTCCGCCGGAGTTCGTGCAGAAGCTCGCCTACCTGGTCGGCGCGGACCTGGTGCCGATCGGTTCGGCCGGGGCGAAGATCTCCGCGGTGCTGACCGGCGAGGTGGAGGCGTACGTGCACGCCGGCGGTCAGTACGAGTGGGATTCGGCGGCTCCGGTCGCGGTGGCGCTGGCCTCCGGGGCCCACGCGAGCCGGATCGACGGCTCCGAGCTGACCTACAACCAGGACGACCCCTCACTACCGGATATTCTGGTATCCCTACCAGGACTGGCGCCAACGCTGCTCGCCGGAATCCGGGATCTGCACCGATAGGGGCACACCCCCAATCCCCGATGGGAGAGTCAGATGCTTCAGCGCGACTACACCACGTCGCAGCTCGATGTCCTCGAGGCGGAGGCCATCCACATCATGCGTGAGGTGGCGGCGGAGTTCGAGCGACCGTGTCTGCTCTTCTCCGGGGGCAAGGACTCCATCGTGATGCTCCGCATCGCGGAGAAGGCGTTCTGGCCCGCGCCGATCCCGTTCCCGCTGATGCACGTGGACACCGGCCACAACTTCTCCGAGGTCATCGAGTTCCGCGACCGGCGGGCGGCGGAGCTGGGCGCGCGCCTGGTCGTGGCGTCCGTCCAGGACTCCATCGACGCCGGGCGCGTGGTGGAGGAGACCGGCCGCCGGGCCTCCCGCAACCGGCTGCAGACCACCACGCTGCTGGACGCGATCGAGGACAACGAGTTCGACGCGGTGTTCGGCGGCGCCCGCCGCGACGAGGAGAAGGCCCGCGCGAAGGAGCGGGTGTTCTCCTTCCGCGACGACTTCGGCCAGTGGGACCCGAAGAACCAGCGGCCCGAGCTGTGGAACCTCTACAACGCCAAGATCCGCAAGGGCGAGCACATCCGGGTCTTCCCGCTCTCCAACTGGACCGAGCTGGACATCTGGGACTACATCCGGCGTGAGGGCATCGAGATCCCGTCGATCTACTACGCGCACACCCGCAAGGTGTTCGAGCGCGACGGCATGCTGCTGGCCGATAGCGAGTTCGTCACCCGCGACGAGGACGAGCCGCTGGTGGAGATGACGGTCCGCTACCGCACGGTCGGTGACATCACCTGCACCGGCGCCGTGCAGTCCGCCGCGGCGACCGTCGAGGAGATCATCGAGGAGATCGCCGCGACCCGGATCACCGAGCGGGGCGCCACCCGCGCCGACGACCGCGCGTCGGAGGCCTCGATGGAGGACCGCAAGCGGATGGGCTACTTCTAATGCCGCACCTCCCCTCACCGTCCCCCAGCGCACGCCGTACGACCTCTGGAGAGCAGAACTGATGGACATCCTTCGCTTCGCCACGGCGGGAAGTGTCGACGACGGGAAGTCGACCCTGATCGGGCGGCTGCTCTTCGACTCCAAGGCGATCTTCGAGGACCAGCTCGAGGCGGTCGAGCGCACCTCCCGCGACCGGGGCACCGAGTACACCGACCTGTCGCTGCTCACCGACGGCCTGCGGGCCGAGCGGGAGCAGGGCATCACGATCGACGTGGCCTACCGCTACTTCGCCACCCCCAAGCGCAAGTTCATCATCGCCGACACCCCCGGGCACATCCAGTACACCCGGAACATGGTCACCGGCGCCTCCACGGCGGACCTGGCGGTCGTGCTGATCGACGCGCGCAAGGGCGTGCTGGAGCAGTCGCGCCGGCACGCGTTCCTGACGACGCTGCTGCGCGTCCCCCACCTGGTGCTGGCCGTCAACAAGATGGACCTGGTCGACTACTCGCGCGAGCGGTTCGAGGAGATCCGCGAGGAGTTCACCGCGTTCGCCTCGAAGCTGAACGCGCCGGACCTGACGTTCATCCCGATCTCGGCGCTGCACGGCGACAACGTGGTCTCCCGGTCGGAGAACATGCCGTGGTACAACGGCTCGTCGCTCCTGCACCACCTGGAGAACGTGCACATCGCCTCCGACCGGAACCTGGTCGACGTGCGTTTCCCCGTGCAGTACGTCATCCGCCCGCAGAAGGCGACCGATCCCGCCTTCCATGACTACCGCGGTTATGCGGGGCAGGTGGCGAGCGGCGTGCTCAAGCCCGGTGACGAGGTCGTGCACCTGCCGTCCGGGCTGACCACGCGCATCGCGTCCATCGACACGTTCGACGGGCCGGTGGAGGAGGCGTTCGCGCCGATGTCGGTCACCCTGAGGCTGGAGGACGACATCGACATCTCGCGCGGCGACATGATCTGCCGTCCGAACAACCAGCCGCACGTCGCGCAGGAGGTGGAGGCGATGGTCTGCTGGATGACCGACGCGTCCAAGCTGGCCCCGCGCACGAAGCTGACGATCAAGCACACCACCAGGACGGCCCGCGCGCTGGTGCGGGACCTGCACTACCGGCTCGACGTCAACACCCTGCACCGCGACGAGTCGGTGACCGCGCTCGGCCTGAACGAGATCGGCCGCGTCTCGCTGCGCGTGACCCAGCCGCTGTTCGTGGACGACTACGCGCGCAACCGGCTCACCGGCGGTTTCATCCTCGTGGACGAGGCCACCAACAACACCGTCGCGGCCGGCATGGTCGTCGACGCGCGGTAGTCGGCCGATCACCGGCCGCAGGTAGATCCTTTGACTGTTCACTGACTGCGAGGTTACTCTCCGCGATATTGTCGGCACGTTCCGTATCCATAACGGTGAGGATTCGTGCCTGTGTCTGTTCGTCCGCCGCCCACCCGGGTGGTCTTCCTGGGTGGGCTTGGCCGTAGCGGAACCACGCTGCTGGAGCGCCTGCTCGGCGAGCTTCCCGGTTGCGTCGCGCTCGGCGAGGTGGTCCACCTCTGGGCACGGGGTGTGCTGGCGGACGAGGCCTGCGGCTGCGGCGAGCCGTTCGGTGCGTGCCCGTTCTGGCTGAAGGTCGGTGACCGCGCGTTCGGCGGCTGGTCCGCGGAGCGGGCCGAGCGGGTGCTCGAGCTGAGGCGCCGGGTGGACCGTACCCGGCGGATCCCGGGCCTGGCACGGCTGCTCGCCGAGGAGCGGGCGGGCGCCGGGGCGTGGCGGTCGCCGACGGTGACCGAGGAACTGGTCGAGTACGCCACCGCCTACCGCAGGCTCTACGAGGCGGCGGCCGAGGTCGCGGACAGCCCGGTCGTCGTCGACTCCAGCAAGCACGCCTCCCTGGCGTTCTGCCTGGCGGCGGCCGGCGTCGACGTGCACGTGGTGCACGTCGTGCGCGATCCCCGCGCGGTCGCGCACTCCTGGCGGCGCAGGGTCGCGCGCCCGGAGGACGGCGCCCCCATGACCATCTGGTCGCCCGCCCGGACCTCGCTGCACTGGCTGACCCAGAACCTCGGCCTCGAACTGCTGGCCCGTGAGGGGGTGCCCGTCACCCGGATCCGCTACGAGGACCTGCTGGGCTCTCCCGCCCGGACGCTGCGGCGCCTGGCCGCCGGGCTCGGCGTCCGGCCGAGCCTGGGCTTCCTCGGCGAGGGCGAGGCCGAGCTGTCGGTGGCGCACACCGCCTCGGGCAACCCCATGCGGTTCACGGTCGGCAGGGTCGGCCTGAGGAGGGACGACGGCTGGCGCACCGGCGCCCCGTCCCGGCAGCGGAGCCTGGTCACCGCACTGACCTGGCCTCTCATGCTCAAGTACGACTATCCCTGGAGGCTCTCGTGAGGCCATCGGTGGGCGTGGTCATCCCCACGCGTGGAGATCGGCCCGACCAGCTGCGCGCGGCCACGTGCGCCGCGCTCGCGCAGGACTACCCGGGCCCCGTCGAGATCGTCGTCGTCGTCGACGGCGGCGACCCGTCGAGGGTGGCCGGGCAGGTGGCCGACCTCCTCGCGAGCCGGGCCCTGGCGGTCCGGGGGGAGGAGCCGCCGCCGGAGCGGGTCGTGCGGGTGCTGGCCAACCGGCTCACCCCCGGCCTGCCGGGCGCGCGCAACACCGGCATCGCCGCGCTCGGCACCGACCTGGTGGCCTTCTGCGACGACGACGACCGGTGGCTGGCGGGCAAGGTCGCCGCGCAGGTCGCGGCGGTGGAGGCGGAGCCGGGGGCGGAGTTCGCCAGCTGCGCCATCGAGGTGGAGTACGGCTCCCGCCGGGTCCCGCGCCTGGCCGGCACCCGCCGGGTGACCCGTGAGCAGCTCGTCCGCTCGCGCATGGTGATGGTCCACTCCTCGACGTTCCTGTTCCGGCGCGGAGCCTTCTGGGTGGACGAGAGCGCCCCCGGCGGCCAGAACGAGGACTGGGACCTGGCCCTGCGCGCGGCCGGCCGCCGTCCGATCGTGCATGTCGACCGCCCGCTGGTGCGGGTGCGCTGGGGCGGCTCCATGTACGCGACCCGCTGGGCCGATCGCATCGCCGGGCTGGAGTGGATGCTCGCCCGGCACCCGGATCTGGCCGTAGACCCGCGCGGCGCGGCGCGGATCTACGGCCAACTCGCCTTCCACCACGCGGCGCTGGGCCGCCGGAGGGAGGCGGGCCGCTGGGCCTGGCGGGCCTTCACCGCCAGACACGGTGAACCCCGCGCACCGATCGCCCTGGCCGTGGCCCTCGGTCTGGTGCCCGCGCGGGCGGTCCTCAGCCGCCTGCACCACCACGGACACGGCATCTGATGCGGGCCGGAGCAGGCCACGCGCCGGTGGTCACGGACGGGTGTCTCGCGATGGCGACGGGACCGAAGGACCCGGCGGGCCCGATCGGACCGATCGGACCGATCGGACCGGGGAGGACGGCGAAGTCGGTGAAGTCGGTGAAATCGGCGCTTCCCGCGGACCCGGCGCAGGCGGGGAAACCGGTGAAGCCGGTGAAGACGGCGGTCTCCGCGGGCGCGGCGGTCCCACGGCAGCGGCCGCGGCCGGACAAGGCCACCCGCAGGCGGCTCCGCCGCCGTGTCCGGGTGGCGGGCGTCGCGATCGACCCGATGACCGAGACCGAAGTGGTCGACCACGTGGTGGCCGCGTTGAAGCGGGGCGAGGGCGGTCACATCGTCACCCCGAACGTGGACATCAGCCGGGCCGTCGCGCGCGACGCGGTGCTGCGCCGACTGGTCGAGGGCGCCGATCTCGCGGTGGCCGACGGCATGCCGCTGGTGTGGGCGGCGAGGCTGCTCGGCACCCCCGTCCCCGGCCGGATCACCGGCGCGGACCTGATCTGGTCCCTGTCGGAGGCGGCGGCCTTCTACCGCTACCCGATCTACCTGCTGGGCGGTCCGCCGGGCGTGGCGGAGCAGGCGGCGGTCAGGCTGGTGGACCGCTATCCGGGGCTGCTCGTCTCCGGGGTGGACGCGCCGCCGTACGGGTTCGAGGACACCCCCGACGGTTACGAGCGGATCCGGGAGGCGATCGTGGCCGCCGGGCCGCGGGTGGTCTTCGTCGGGCTGGGCTTCCCCAAGCAGGACCGGCTGATCGCGGCGCTCCGCGAGGAGTTGCCGGGAACCTGGTTCATCGGCTGCGGGGCGGCCATCGCCTTCGCCGCCGGGGCCGTGCGCCGGGCGCCGGAGTGGATGCAGCGCACTGGGCTGGAGTGGCTCTTCCGGCTGCTCAGCGAGCCGAGCCGGTTGGCCCGCCGTTATCTCGTCGACGATCTGCCGTTCGCGCTGAGGCTGCTCACCGTCTGCCTGTTCAAGAGGTTGTTCTCCTGAGATCCGGGCCCGCTCGGCGTCCGCCGGGGCGGCCGTCCGGCTCTCCTGTGATCCAGGCGTTCCCCGTCTCCCCGCGCCGCGGCGGAGGGGCGGGGAGCGCCTTCTCAGAGAGCGCCTTCCCGACCGCGGGCCAGTTCCCTGACCCGCCGGGCCTCCTCCTCGCTGAGACGGCCCCCCGCCTCTGCCAGGGCCCGGCGGGAGTCCATCGGCCGGTAGGCCGTGCGGGACAGGCCGTGCCAGGCGAAGCCGCGGTCGGTGGAGCCCGGAGCCGTGCAGGCGCGGCGGATGCGCCCCTCGGCGCGCGCGGACCAGGTCAGGCCGGCCCAGTCGTACAGGCGGCGGAAGCCCTCCATCGGGGCGGCGGCCAGGTCCTCGTAGCGGACCAGGAGGATCTCCGGGTGCCGGGCGGCCAGGTCGGCGGCGACGGCCGCGGCCGTCCGCCAGAGGGCGACGTTCTTGAGGAGCCGGTCCTGGCAGCCGACCAGCGGGCGCAGCTCCTCCACCCGGGGGTGGTCCCGGACCAGCAGCGGCTGCTCCAGCAGCTCGTGGAAGTACACCGTCCAGCCGAGCCGCCGCCAGCTCCCGGCGAACGCCACCGGATCGCGGACCAGGATGATCACCCGGCAGCCCAGCCGGTGGGCGAACCAGCCCGCGGAGAACAGCGCGAACGGGTCGTCGAGCAGCGCCCGGCGGCCGGTCAGCCGTCCGAAGGTGAACGCGGTGCCGTACCGGACCATGCGGGCCAGGTCGTACGGCGCGCGGTTGCGGCGCAGCTCGGGCAGGAACCGGTAACGCAGGGAGACGGTGTCGGCGAAGGCCCGCAGCCACGGCTCCTCGTCGTCGGCGCAGATGTACTGGAAGCGGTGGGTGACGTCGGCGTCGAGCACGCCGGGGGAGCGGCCCGGCCGGGGCAGCGGGTTGAGCGGCTCGTTGACGTAGACCAGTTCGCCGCCCGCCGCGAGCATCCTGCCCGTCCAGCTCGTCCCGCTCCGGGGCAGCCCGGTCACCAGTACGGGGGTCATCGGCGGCCTCCAGAGGCCGGGGCACCGGGGACGGGGGCGTCCGGGTACGCGGTCGCCGGGGCGGAGGCGTCCCCGTCCCCGTCTCCGTCTCCGGGAGTGTCCGGGTGCGCGGTCGCCGGGGCGGGCGCGCCCGGCCGGGTCCCGCGTAGTCCGCACGCGGTCAGGGTGCCGCGGCCGAAGGGGCGCAGGCCGTGGCGGCGGTGGAGCCGCCACAGCGGCAGCGCGTTCTTCACGAGGACTCCTCCGGCCCAGCCGAGGGCCGCGCCGTACGCGCCGTGGGAGGGGACCAGCAGCGCGTCGAGCAGCACGGTCACCGCGACGGCGCAGGTCAGGTTCGCGAGTCCGGCGCGGGCGTGTCCGGCGGCGGTCAGCACCACGTCGGCCATGCCGCAGGCGGTGGCGACCATCATCGTCGCGGACAGCACGAGTGCCACCGGGACACCGGAGGCATAACCCCCGCCGTCTCCGCCCCCGTCGCCGAACAGGCCGAGCAGCCAGGGGGCGAGCGCGGCGTAGCCGAGCCAGAGGGGCCAGGTCAGCAGGACCAGCCAGAGGGTCGTGCCCTGATAGAGCATGCGGGCCCCGGGCAGGTCTCCCACGGCCAGCGCGCGGACCAGACGGGGCTGTACGGCCCGGGCCAGGCCCTGGCCGGCGAGCTGGCCCACCACCTTGAACCGGGTGGCGGCGGTGTAGACGGCGGCCTCGGCCGGTCCGGCGAGCACCGCCACGATGACGACGTCGAGCCGCTGGAACACCGCCTGCAGCGCCGCAGCCGCGGACCGGGGCCAGGTGTGCCGCCACAGGTCCCGGGCGTCGTCCAGCGCCCGCGGCGTCCGCGACACCGGGGGCGCCTCCGGGTCCCCCGCCGATTGCGCGCCCCCCCGTCGCCTGCGAGGCTTCCGGTGCCCGCGGTGTGCGTAGCGGCAGCCGGCGGCGCAGCCAGAGGGCGGCCAGGAGCAGCGCCGGCACGGAGGGCAGGGCCCAGGCCACCGCGAGCAGGGCGGGTTCGGCGGGCCGGACCGCCAGCGCCAGGCAGACGAGGGCCAGCTGGCCCACCGGCCGGACGATCCCGTCCAGCAGCACGGTGGGGCGCATGGAGCCGAACGCGCGGGTGCCCGCCACCAGCACGTCGGCGCAGACGACGACGGGCAGCGCCGCGGCCAGCACCCGGACGGCGCCGGTCGGTCCCACCGCCCCGGCGGAGGCGGCGGCGACGGCGTCGGCGCAGGCGAGGACGGCGACCGCGACGGCCGCCGAGAGAGTGAGGACCGGGACGAGCGCCGCCCGGAGGTAGCCCCGGGCCCGGTCGAGGCCGGCAGGTCCGGAACGGGCGACGACGTGGACCAGCCCGTTGCCGGCGTCCATCCGCAGGATTCCGGCGGCCGTCAGGCAGAGCGCCGTGGCCGCGAAGAACGATCCCGCCGCCTCCTGCCCGACCCCCCGGCCGACCGCCAGGATCAGCAGGAACTGCGCGACGGAGCCGATCGCGGCCCCGGCCAGCCCGGCCGCCCCCTGCCTCAGGACCGCCACGACGGTTCCGCGCCGAGCCAGGAGGCCAGCAGGGCGTCGGATCCCTCGAACCGGGCGACCAGCTCGCGGCGGAGGGAAGGAGGCATCGGAGCCGGCCGGGGACGGGCGTTGTGCCGGTCGAAGGCCGGGTCACCGGCGTGTGGCAGGCCGAGGAACCGCAGCACCCGGTCGTAGACGGGTTCCGGCCGGGCGAAGAACTCCCCGCTGTCCAGCACGAGGATCCGATCCCGGCCGATCAGCGGCTCCACCCGGGCGAGCTGCTCGGCGTAGCGGCCCCGGGCCAGGTAGGCGTGGTGGCGGTGGGCGTGGTGCGTCGAGTACGGCGAGGCGATGAGGGACTCCTCCGCCCCGGCCAGCCGCTCCTCCTCCAGCTCCACGGCCCTGGCGAAGGAGGGCTCGGTCTCGAAGCCCCGGGCCAGCTCGTGGGCGTGCGCGGAGAAGGCGCGCTCGACCGGGTCGCGGACCAGCACGATCAGCTTCACGCCGGGCAGGTCCGCGGCGATCCGGGAGGCGGCCAGCGGGTGGAACAGGTAGTAGGGCGCCGACTCGAAGGCCTGGGGGCGGTGGCCGTACCGGCGGGACAGGCGCAAGGTCGCCCCCCGCAGCGGGAAGTGCGCCCGGTACCAGGACAGACCGCGGTCGTAGGCCACGTCGAAGTAGTGCACGCCCTTGTGCAGGACGGGTTTGAGCACGAGCGGGTGGCGGGCCAGCGCCCGGTAGAGCGAGGTCGTGCCGGAGCGCTGCGCCCCGACGATCAGGAAGGACGGCAGGACCCGGTTGCCGGAGGTGAGACGCCCCGTGGTCCGGGAGACGGCGTGCACGGAGCGTTTCAGCGCGGGCTTCACGCCAGGACCTCCTGGGAGTCGACGACGGGGTTGAGCCATCCGGCGGGCGGGCCGAGCGGCTCGTGGCCGTCGGCGGTGTGCCGGTGGGCCAGCGCGGTCAGGTAGTGGACCGCGGTCAGCCGGGCCTCGCCCGCCGACAGGCCGAACGGGGCCAGCAGGGGCAGCGCCTGCGCGAGGCACGCGCGGGCGGCGGTCGGCGGGTCCATCCGGCGCAGCGCCCGCTGCAGGAAGTGGTGGAGCGCGTCGAAGCCGAGCGGCACGCCGGTGCCGAACCGCTCCCAGTCCCACACCAGCAGCCGGTCGTCCGGGCCGCGCGCGATGTTCCACGGGGAGAAGTCGCCGTGCCAGGCGAAGCGCTCCTCGCCGATCCCGCTGATCTCCCGGATCGCCTCGGTGCGCAGGGCCGCTCCGGCCGTGCCGCGCCGTACGGGCAGGGGGGAGAGCGCGAGGACCGACAGGCCGCGCCAGGAGCCGTGGTGGAGCACGGTCGGCGGGACGACGGTCTTCAGCGGCGTGTCGGCGAGCATGGCGAGCGTCCGCGCCTCGTGCGCGACGAGCTCGCGGGTGCGGTCGGTGTCGCCGATCTTGACGAAGGCGACCGGGCCGTCCGGGCCCCGGGCCTCCAGGACCGGCTTGCGGTTGGCCCGCCGGGCGGGGCGCACATGGAGGGTCACCCGGATAGGGGTGTCCAGCACCTCGCTCAGGTGGGTCTCGATGCTGTCCTCCCCCGCGGGGACCATGACCTTGCCGCAGGGGTGCCACCACGCCCGCGGGGTGAGCCTGCGGGGGAGGAGGGGATGCGGGAGCAGGGTGTACGGCCGCTCCCGGCCGGGGCCGGGGAACAGCAGGCCGATCGTCCGGTCGAGGTAGCGCAGCCGGACCCGGGCGTCGTTCATGCGGCGGCCCCCCGTGCCATGGTGTTCCTCCAGAGCAGTGCGAAAGAGATCAGGTAGAGGATGAGCGGTGTGACCAGCCCGTCGTAGACGAACATGTAGAGCAGGGTGAGGATCATCACCAGGACGCCGGCCATGCCGATCGGCGAGCGGTCGGGCCAGTGGCGGCGGACGGCTCCGGCGAAGAACGCGACGTAGAGCGCGGCGCCGACGAAGCCCTGGGTGATCATCAGGTGCCAGAGCTGGCCGTCGCTGCCCAGGGGCGGGTGGCCGCAGGTGTCGCACCAGTCGCTCTTGCCGGTGGTGATCGTCCGGTAGTTGCCCCGGGCGCTGCGGTTGTTGCCGTAGCCGATGAAGGGCGAGGTGCCCGCCGCGGCGATGGTGGACGACACGGTGAAGGCGCGGATGTCGTTGCTGTGCGGGTTGTCCAGACGCTGGGCGACCAGCGGCTGGAGCGGGCTGAGCGCGAAGGCCAGCGCCCCGGCCGCGACGGCCGTGCAGATCACCAGGCGGCGCCGTGCGCTCGTCCGCAGGACCAGGTAGGCGGCGGCGACGCCCAGGCCGATCCAGAGGCCGCGGTTGAGCGAGTAGACGACCGGGATCGAGGCGAGGGCGAGCAGCACGAGCGCGGCCAGGCGTCGGCGCGGCCCGCCGTACACCCACCAGCCGACCACGAACCAGACGAGCAGGACCGAGAGGTTGCCGCCCCAGGCGTTGGCCCACTCGAAGGGCGCCTCGGGGCGCGGCGAGGCGTGGCCGAGGACCTTCTGCATCTGGGCGGCGGTGGGATGGATCAGGTTCTGCACGAAGGAGTTGCCGCTGATCCACCCGGGCAGGAGCCGTTCCACGGGCGAGGTGAAGTGCACGTGCGGCGCGAACACGCCCAGCAGGCCGCCCGCGACGGTCGTGACGAACAGCGCGCCCAGCATGCGCACCAGGGTGAGCTGCGGCAGTTCGTGCTCGGTGAGGTTTCCCAGGTAGAGGACCATGATCGTCATGGAGACGTAGAGGGCCAGGCGCATCAGGTAGCCGATCACCCGCCCCGCGCCGAACTCGCCGTAGGTGTCCGGAGGCATCTCGCCGAGCATGAGCGCGCTGACCAGGTAGCCGGCGAGCAGCAGCAACCAGATCCCGAACCCCTTCGGCACCCGGATCGGCCGTCGCCGCCACAGGACGACCGCCATCGGCGGAGCGAGCACGATCACCGCCAGCCCGCCGAAGCCCAGCATCCACCAGACGGGGTATCCGACGAGGAGCGCGGCGATGGGCCAGCTCGCCGGGTGCGGGCCTCTCACGGGGGGAACACCCGCCTGCCGGCGGGCGGGGTCGCGCGCAGGGCGGCGCGCACCTCGGAGAGGGCGATCTCGGCCGTGGCGTCGGCTTCGGGGAGGGGGGCGCGGGGGTTCCCGCCGCGGGAGGGGATCAGCGTGCCCCCGGTGGGCTCGACGAGGCGCACGGCCCGCGGCCTGTCGGGGGCCGCCTCCGTGGTGACGACCGCGCCGGCCACCGGGACGAGGCTCTCGCCCAGCTGCCGTACGGCCCACGCCACGTCCTGGGACGACGTCCCGGGCAGGGGCACCAGCAGTACGGCGCCGCCCGCGCCCGCCAGGTCGGCGACCTCCCGGCCGGTGACGAGGTCGATGCCGGTCAGCCGGACGAGGTCGCGGGGCTCGCGGATCCGGGTGTCCAGGCGGTCGCGGACCCAGGCGAGCCCGACTCCGGCGAGCAGTCCGATCATGAATCCGCTGCCGAGGTACAGAGGAGGGCTCGGCGCGCTGGGGCGGTCCGGGGCGACCGCCTCGCTGATCACCGAACCGGGGGTGATCGCGACGGTCTTGAGCGCGTCGTACTTGACGGTGAGGTTGTAGACCTGGCGGCTGAGGACGCTCCGCCGCTGCAGGGCGATGGTGTGGTCGGCCGTGCCCCGGTCCAGCCCGGGCAGTTCGGCGACCACCTTGGTGAGGCTCTCGTTGACCTGCCGGAGCTTGGCCAGGAGCGTCTTGAGCTGGACGCCCAGGGCCTCGTCGGCGGCCTCGCGCCGGTGCGCCAGGTAGGCCTGGGCGTACGCGCCGGCCCCCGCGGCGGCGCTGTTGGGGTCGGCGGCGGTGTAGGAGATCTCCAGGACCGAGGTGTTGGGCGGCACGGCGACGTCGACGGGGCCGGGGGTGCTCTTGAGCACGGCCTGGGCCTTCTTGGCGACCACGGCCGACTGGGCGATCTGGGCCTCGGTGTCGAGGTTGAGGGCCTCCCGCTGCCGGTTGGTCACCTGGTTGGTCTGCTCCTGGACGCCGGTCGGGGTCACCAGGACGTAGGTGGAGGCGGTGTAGGCGGGCGGGGTGGCCCACAGCAGGGCGCCGCCGCCGCCGGTCCCGGCGAGGAGGCAGAGCAGGAGGATCGGCCAGCGGCGGCGGAGCAGGGACGCGTAATCCGCCAGGTCTCCGCCGGAGCGGCGGACGGGGGGGTCCGGCGACAGGCTCATGCGTTCTTCGGTCCCTCTCGGGGCTGGGCCTCGCGGGGGGAGGCTGACGCTGGGAACCCTAGGACTATAGGCCGGAATGCTATTTTCCCGACCGCATACCCAAGATTTTCTTGGCGCCGAGAAGGCCAATCACGCCGAGATAACGGACGTTCATCCGATATTTCCCCGCCGCACCGCCGGGTAGGCGGCATGGTCCGGCAAAGTATGCGACGCGGCACGTCCGGAGGATGGGAGGGTGTGACCCGCGGAAGGTAAAGAAATGCGCGAACGGATCATCTGCGAGGAACCGTTGTATCGGACAAATGCCGATTTAAGGCAGACTCTGAAGATGTCCCTGATCGCCGGCGCGGGGATGGCTCTCGTCGCCGGACTGGGCGCGTGCGGCCAGGCGGCGGGCGTCGCCTCGGAGGCACCGCGGCCGAGTGCGTCCCGCGGCGGGCTGCTGGGCCTCGACGCGGCGTCGGCGGCGGGCTGCGAGGCCAGCGTGAAGCTCATCCCCTCGTGCGGGGCCTGGTGGGGCGTGGCTCCGGAGGTCTTCACCGGCAGGCCGCCCGACCGGGCGCTGGCCCGGGCCGAGAAGCGCATGGACCGCAGGGCCGCCATCGTGCACGTCTACCACCGGGAGGGCGAGCTCTTCCCCACCCCGCAGGAGCTGGCGATCGCCCGCGACCCCGCCGGGCGCAGGCTGCTGCTGGTCAACTGGAAGCCGTCGTTCGGCCGCACCTGGGCGGAGATCGCGGACGGGGCGCTGGACAGGCGGATCGACCGGCTGGCCGCGCACATCCGCGCGACCTTCCCCGAGCGGTTCTTCCTGACCGTGCACCACGAGCCGGAGAACGACGTGCGCGACGACCCGGCCTCCGGGATGACCGCCCGCGACTACGCGGCGATGTACCGGCACGTGGTGACGCGCCTGCGGGCCGGCGGCGTGCGCAACGCGATCACCGTCATGACCTACATGGGCGCGCCCAACTGGGCGGCCGAGCCCTGGTTCGAGCAGCTCTACCCCGGCGACGACGTGGTCGACTGGGTCGCCATGGACCCCTACGCCGACGCCCGGGTCCAGACCTTCGACGGACTGATCAACAAGACCCGCAAGGAGTACCCCGACTGGCCGGGGTTCTACCGCTGGATGCAGTGGCGCTTCCCGGGCAAGCCCGTCATGGTCGCCGAGTGGGGCGTGTTCGAGCGCCGGGAGCAGCCGTGGTTCAAGTCGGCGTTCTTCGCCTCGGTCCGCCAGGAGCTGCGGCGCTACCCGCAGATCAAGGCGCTGGTCTACTTCGACTCACCGAGCGCCCCGCGAGGGGACACCCGGTTCGACACCACTCCCGCCGGCCGCCGCGCCTTCCGGGAGCTCGCCCGCGACCCCTACCTGAGCGCCACCGCGGTTCCGCAGAAGTGACCAGCCGATCGCTCCGGCGGCCGTCGCGCCGGCCAGGATCCAGAGCGTGGCCGCGTTGCCCACGCCGAGGAGCTTGAGCGCCGAGGCGAGCAGCACCACCGCCAGCAGGGCGCGGATGACGCCGCCGGGGGCCCGGGAGGAGATCCGCGCGCCGAGGTAGACGCCGGGGATCGAGCCGACGAGCAGCGAGGCGGTGAGGTCGAGCTGGAAGTCGCCGAAGAACAGGTGGCCGAGGGCGGCCGAGGCGACCAGCGGGACCGCCTGGACCAGGTCGGTGCCGACGAGCTGGTTGGCGCGCAGCGCCGGGTAGAGCGCGAGCAGCGCCACGATGATCAGCGATCCGGAGCCCACGGAGGAGATGCCGACCACGACGCCTCCGACCATACCGACCAGTAAGGTCGGGATCGGGCGCACGGCGATCTCGCCGAGGTCCGCCGAGGCCGGGCCCTCGTGCCGGGCCAGCCAGGCCTTGGCCACCAGGCCCGCGACGGCCAGCAGCAGCGCGACGCCCAGGGCGTACTTCACCGTCTGCTGGACCTGCTCCCCGTCGCCGAAGGCGCGCGCGATGAGCACCCCGCTGAAGGCGGCCGGCACCGATCCCGCGCACAGCCAGCCGACCAGCCGCAGGTTCACGGTGCCGCGGCGCATGTGCACGACCCCGCCCACCGGCTTCATCACGGCCGAGGCCACCAGGTCGCTGGAGACCGCCGCGAGCGGCGGCACGTTGAAGAACAGCATCATCATCGGCGTCATCAGCGCGCCGCCGCCCATGCCGGTCAGGCCGACGACGATCGCGACGAAGAACGATCCGATGACCAGGGGGAGGTCGATGCCCATCAGGCGTTCACCGCTTCCTCGTCCGCCTCGCGGGCGGTCAGTGTCCGAGCGGGGGTCCGAGCGGGGGTCCGAGCGGGGGTCCGGCTCATCGCACCCATCCCCCTCGCAGGAGCGGGTCCAGCACGGCCTGCACGGCCTGCTCGACCGCGATGCCGGTGGTGTCGACGACCAGGTCGGCGTCGTCGGGCTCCTCGTAGGGGGCGGAGATCCCGGTGAACTCGGGGATCAGCCCCGCGCGGGCCTTGGCGTACAGGCCCTTGCGGTCGCGGCGCTCGCACTCGGCCAGCGGGGTGGCGACGTGGACGAGCAGGAAGTCGGCGCCCACGGCCTCGACCATCGCGCGGACCTCGTCCCGCGTCGCGGCGTACGGCGCGATGGGCGCGCAGATGGCCAGCCCGCCGTGCCGGGCCGCCTCGGCGGCGACGAAGCCGATCCGCCGGATGTTGAGGTCGCGGTCCTCGCGGGAGAAGCCGAGCCCGGCCGAGAGCAGGTGGCGGACCACGTCGCCGTCGAGGTAGGTCACCGTACGGCTGCCGCGCTCGGCGAGCGCGTCCCGCAGGCCCCGGGCGACGGTCGACTTGCCCGAGCCGGACAGGCCGGTGAAGAAGACCACCAGCCCGCGCCGGTGCGGCGGCCCGGGGAGCGTGACCGGCTCCGGACCGGCCAGGTGCTCGGCGGCGCCGTAGGCCTCGGCGACGCGCTCGCGCAGTTCCAGGTCGACGGCGTGGTCCTCGCGCGGCGCCAGCGGCACCACGGCGACCGAGACGCCCTTGGCCCCCGCGCCCTC
>NZ_CDRNDK010000017.1:0-35051 GCF_977012225.1 Planomonospora algeriensis
TCGGCCCGGCCTCGCCGCCCGTCGCCCGGTCGCGGACGGCGAGGCCTGCCCCGGCCGCGGACGACAGGACCCGCCCCGGGCGGTGCCGGGGCGGGTCCTGCGCGGTCCCGTACGGGCCCTGCGCCGCGGACGGGGTCCCGCGGCCTCAGGTGCGGGTCAGGCCTTCACCGCGTTCTTCGGGGCGCGGGCGTTCTTCCTGGGGGCGGGGGAGGCGGCGATCGCGGGCTCGGCGCTGGAGGAGACCTCCTCCAGCTCCAGGGCGGCCTCGCCGCTCACCTTGGAGACGACCTTGCGTCCGCGGGTGGCGAACTCCTCGTAGAGCTCGGTCGCCTTGGCGGTCAGCTGGTCGGCGTAGTCGCGCGCCTTGACGGGCAGGTCCTTGGCGTAGCCCTCGGCCTTGCCGCCGAACTCCTTGGCGTAGCCCTCGGCCTTGCCCGCGATCTCCTTGGCCTTGACGGGCAGGTCCTTGGCGACCTCGCGGATCTCCTCGCGGCGGCTCTGCAGCCGCTGCACCTGCTCGGGCAGCTCGCGCAGCTTCTCCACCGCGAAGTCGCCGGCGCCGGCGACGGCGTAGAACGGCTTGGAGTCGGTGATCTTCTTGACCTCGGTGGCCAGAGTCATGAGTTACCCTTTCGTGGTTTCGGTTCGGTCGTGCCGTTCGCCGAGGACGCCGCGTAGGGCTTCAACGCGGCGGCGAACTCCTCGGGGAACGGCCCCTCGTCGCCCGGCGGGGAGACCGTGTCGCCGTTCTGGGGCTCCGGTGCGGGAGGCGCGCTCTTGGCGGTTCGCGCCTCCTCGTCCGGGGCCCCGGCCCGATTCTCCTTGCGGAACGACTCGTAGATGTCGATCAGCACCTGGCGTTGCCGCTCGGTGATGAGGGTGTCGGCCCGGATGGCGGTCAGCACGTCGCTGTCCGGCTCCCGGTCCTCGATGAGGCCGGCCTGGATGTACAGCGCCTGCGCGGAGATGTGCAGACCCTTGGCGATCTGGTTCAGGATCTCCGCGCTCGGCTTGCGCAGGCCCCGCTCGATCTGGCTGAGGTAGGGGTTGGAGACCCCCGCCGCGGCGGCCAGCTGGCGCAGGGAGATCTTCGCCTGCGTGCGCTGCTCGCGGATGTACTCGCCGATCGAGCCGACCTTGGGTAGTGCCATGCCTCAAGTCTGCCCCACGCTGCTTGCAATTGCAAACACGTTGGCTAACACCAGCAAGCGGTCAAATGTGCGTCAGCAGGGCCTCGATCAGTGCGGGACCAGCCAGAGCAGCGGTGCGGAGGCGGTCAACGTGACGGAGAACACCACGACGCCGTAGCGGATCCGGCGGGGGAGCCGGGGGCCGGGCGAGACCAGGCGCTGGACGCGGGCCATCACGGCGGAGGAGGGGCTCAGGGCGCCCAGCGCCCCGTGCGGGGTGGGCACGGCGCCGGCCGTGCCGAAGCGGAGCAGGGCGGTGGCCAGGCGGCGCGGCGAGCAGGAGCGCCGGGCGGCGTCGTCGGCGGCCATCTCCACCAGCAGGGCCACCTCGTGCTGGGCGTCCCGCGCGGTGCGGGACCAGGGCAGCGCCCGGCGCAGCGCGGCGAACGGGAGCAGGACCAGGTCGTGCCGCTCGCGCACGTGGGCGACCTCGTGCGCCAGCACGGCGTGCAGTTCGTCCGGGGAGAGCAGCTTCAGCGTGCCCTCGCTCACCACGACCTGGGAGCGCAGGCCGGGCACGCAGTAGGCGGCGGCGCCGGGGTGGTCGACCACGTGCACCCCGGGGACCCGGGGTCCTCGCGGGCGATGAGGGTCAGCAGCGTGCGGTGGCGGCGGCGGGCGCGGAACGTCTGCAGGCCGGCGGTCAGCAGCACCACGACCAGCACGGTGAACGCGGTCAGCCCGGCGATGAGGGCGAAGATCCTCGGCAGGTCGTACGGCCGCGCGGGCCGTACCCGCCCTCGACGGCCGAGACGGCGAAGGCGCCCAGGCCGTGCAGCACGCCCTGGCCGTAGGGCTCCAGGGCGTAGGCGAGCAGCGCCCCGGTGCCGGCCAGACCCCAGGTCACCCCCAGCGCCTGCCACAGGACGATGGCCACGTGCGGGGCGCGGTAGGTCCACCGCGCCCGGACCAGCCGCCAGGCTCCGACCGCGCAGACCGAGGCGAGGAACGCCAGGGCTGCCGCGGTGATCACTCGTCCTCCAGCTCCGTCAGGGCTCTGCGCAGGATCTCGGCTTCGGATCCGGAGACGGCCTGGGCGAAACGGGTGAGGGCGGCCGACCGGTCTCCGGTCATGTCGAGCGCCTCCAGCATAAGCTCCGCGACGTAGGCGTCGCGGCTCGCCGCGGCAGCGTAGCGCCACGCGCGCCCGTCCCGGGTGCGGATCAGGAAGCCCTTGCGGGTCAGCCGGTCGAGCACGGTCATCACCGTCGTGGGCGCGAGGTCCCGCTCCTCGATGAGGCGCCCCACCTCGCGGGCCGTCACCGGGGACGGCTGCGCCCAGATGATGTCCATGATGCTGCGTTCAAGCTCACCGAGACCCTTCACACGGACAAGCCTAACCCCGCACCACCTCGGGTAGTACTACGGGTTGTCGAGCGGGGCGACGGCCGTCCACGGCACGGTGACCTCGCCGAGCCGCCAGCGGGACCGGCCGCCGAGCGGGGGGTGCGGGAGGACCGGCCAGGCGGCGGAGAGCGCCTCCACCGAGGCGATCCAGCGCTGGCGCGCGCCGTACGGTGCCAGTGGGGCGCTGACCGCCCAGGCGCGGTCGAAGTCCCGCAGGAAGGCGTGGACCGGCTCGCCCGGCACGTTGCGGTGGATGAGCGTCTTGGGCAGGCGCTCGGCCAGGTCCGAGGGGCGGTCGAAGGCGTCGAACCGGGCCGACAGGGTCAGCGTCCGGGGTCCGGCGGCGTCCAGGGCGACCCAGGCGGCGCGGTGCCCGACCTCCGAGCAGGTCCCCTCGACGATCATCCCGCCCGGGTCGATCCCGGATCTGAGCAGATCCCAGTGCTCCCAGGCCTCCGCCTCGCCGTACTGCCGCAGCACGTTGAAGGCCCGCACCAGCAGCGGGGGCCGGTCCACCGGCAGCTCGAAGCCGCCCAGCCGGAACTCGAGGCCCGGTCGCTCGTACGGCCGGGCGGCGGCCACCCGGGCCGGGTCGATCTCGATCCCGGTGACCTCGACGTCCGGGCGGACCCGGCGCAGCCGCAGGAACAGCTCCAGCGTCGTGGTGTGCGAGGCCCCGTAGCCGAGGTCCACGACCAGCGGCCGGTCGGCGGAGCGGAGCATCGGGCCGCAGACCGCGGCGATCCAGCGGTCGGACCGCCGCAGCCGGTTATGGCCGGTCGTGCCGCGGGTGATCGCGCCGACCGGCCTCCTCGGGCGCGCCACCGGTCAGGGGGAGACGCGGTGGATCTTGTGCTGCGCGGCCTGCGCGCGCGGGCGGATGACCAGCCGGTCGATGTTCACGTTCCACGGGCGGGTGACGCACCAGGCGACGGCGTCGGCGACGTCGTCGGCCGAGAGCGGGCCGGGCACGCCCTCGTAGACCTTCTCGGCCCGCTCGGCGTCGCCGCGGAAGCGGGTCAGCGAGAACTCCTCGGTGTGGACCATGCCGGGGGCGATCTCGACGACCCGGACCGGCTCGCCGCACAGCTCCAGCCGGAGCACCCCGGTCATCGAGGTCTGCGCGTGCTTGGCCGCGTTGTAGCCGCCGCCGCCCTCGTAGGAGACCAGCCCCGCCACCGAGGTCAGCATCACCAGCACGCCGTCGCCGGAGGCGATCAGCTTCGGCAGCAGGGCCTGGGTGACCCGGAGCGAGCCGAGCACGTTGACGTCGTACATCCGCTGCCAGTCGGACGGGTCCCCGGAGGCCGCCGGCTCCAGGCCGATCGCGCCCCCGGCGTTGTTGACCAGCACGTCGCAGCGGTCCAGGGAGGCGGCCAGCTCCGCCACCGACTCCGGCGAGGTCACGTCCAGGGTCGCCGGGCGGATCCCCGGGACCTCGGCGGCCAGCCCGTCCAGCCGGTCCCGGCGGCGGGCCGCCGCCACCACGTCGAAGCCCTCCCGGGCCAGCCGGCGGGCCGTCGCCGCGCCGATGCCGCTGCTGGCCCCCGTCACCACAGCCGTCTTCTTCATGGGCAGCCATCCTGCCAGCACCGCCGGACACCGTCCCGTGCGCCCCGGCATGTCAGGAGATCACGGGAATGCCGGGAAGATATGTGCGGTTATATCCGTCTCGGAGGTGGTGTCGGTGAGGCGACGACGGGTCAACCGGGTCGCGACGATCAGCATGCACACGTCCCCCCTGGACCAGCCGGGGACCGGGGACGCGGGCGGGATGAACGTCTACATCGTGGAGGCGGCCAAGCGCCTGGCCGAGCTGGACGTCGAGGTGGAGATCTTCACCCGGCAGACGGCCCGGGACCTGCCGCCGGTCGCCGAGATCGTCCCCGGTGTCTCGGTCAGGCACGTCACCGCGGGGCCGTACGAGGAGCTCGACAAGGGCGACCTGCCCGGCCAGCTCTGCGCCTTCCTGTCCGGGGTGCTGCGCACCGAGGCGATGTACGACCCGGGCCGCTACGACGTCATCCACTCCCACTACTGGCTCTCCGGCCAGGTGGGCTGGCTGGCCAAGGAGCGCTGGGGCGTGCCGCTGGTGCACACCATGCACACCATGGCGAAGGTCAAGAACCTCCTGCTCGCCGAGGACGACCGGCCCGAGCCCACGGCCAGGGTGCTGGGCGAGGAGCAGGTCGTCGACGTCGCCGACCGCCTGGTGGCCAACACGCCGACCGAGGCCCGCGAACTCGTCGAGCTGTACGGCGCCGCCCCCGGCCGCGTCGAGGTCGTCAACCCCGGCGTGAACCTCACCGTCTTCCGGCCCGGCTCCCGCGGCGCGGCCCGCCGCCGGCTGGGCGTCCCGCGCGACGCCCTCATGCTGCTGTTCGTGGGCCGGGTGCAGCCCCTCAAGGCCCCGGACGTGCTGCTGCGCGCCGCGGCCCGGATGCTCGCCGACGACCCCTCGCTCCGGTCGCGGCTCGTCGTCGCCTGCGTCGGCGGACCCAGCGGCAACGGCCTGGCCCGTCCCTCCCACCTGACCGACCTGGCCGCGCGGCTCGGCATCTCGGACGTGGTCCGGATCGTGCCCCCCGCCCCCCAGCACGAGCTGGCCGACTGGTACCGCGCCGCCGACGTGACCGTCGTGCCCTCGCACAGCGAGTCGTTCGGCCTGGTCGCGCTGGAGTCCCAGGCGTGCGGCACCCCGGTCGCCGCGGCCTCCGTGGGCGGGCTGCGCACCGCCGTGCGCGACGGGGTGTCGGGCGTGCTCGTCGAGGGACACGACCCGCACGACTGGGCCCAGGTCCTCGGCCGGTTCGTGCGCCTGCCGGCCTGGCGTGACGAGCTGTCCGCGGGCGCGGTCGCCCAGGCCGCCGCCTTCGGCTGGTCGGCGACCGCGGCCCGGCTCGCGGAGGTCTACGCCGGAGCCATGGCGCACCTGCACCGCGCCCCGGTGGCGGTGCCCTGCTCATAGCACGGGCCGGGTTCCGGTCGCGGTGCTCCGCTCGCGGCACGGGACCCGTCCCGGTGGCGGCGCTGCTCATGGCACGGGCCGGGTTCCGGTGGCGGCGCCCTGCTCGTGGGACGAGCCGGCGCGCTCGTAGGGTGGGGTCCATGCGCGAAGTGATCGAGACGGCGCTCAAGGGCGCCGAGGTCTCCTTCGAGGAGCCCCGGCCGGGCGCCTTCCTGGTGAGGCTGCCCGGCCAGCACAAGCTCGCCACCATGACCTGGCTGATCGTCGGCGCCCAGGCGCTGCACGTCGAGGCGTTCTTCTGCCGCCAGCCCGACGAGAACCACACCGAGTTCTACCGCTGGCTGCTCACCAAGAACGGCTCCATGTACGGCGTGCACTTCGCCCTCGACCCGGTCGGCGACGTCTACCTGGTGGGGCGGATCGCCCTGCCGGCGGTGTCGGAGGAGGAGATCGACCGGCTGCTCGGCTGCGTGCTCACCTACTCCGACGAGGGCTTCGACCGCGCGCTGGAGCTGGGCTTCGCCTCCTCCATCCGCAAGGAGTGGGAGTGGCGGGCCAAGCGGGGGGAGTCCCTGGCCAACCTGCAGGCGTTCGCCCGGTTCGCCGACCCGGACCGCTGAGGCGGCCGACGCGGGCGGTGCGGGGCGCGGCCGGGGTCCGGCCGTCCCGGCCGGTGCGGCGGGCCGGTGATCCACGGCTCTGACTAAGCTTGGCGGCATGGCGACTTTGGTGCTGCTGCGGCATGGCGAGAGTGAGTGGAACGCCAAGGGTCTGTTCACCGGCTGGGTGGACGCGGGACTCTCGGCCAAGGGCGAGGAGGAGGCACGGCGCGGCGGGCGCCTGCTGCTGGAGGCCGGAGTGCGGCCCGACGTGGTGCACACCTCGCTGCTGAGCCGGGCGATCCAGACGGCGAACCTCGCACTCGGCGCCGCCGACCTGCTCTGGCTGCCCGTCACCCGGTCGTGGCGGCTCAACGAGCGCCACTACGGCGCGCTGCAGGGCAAGAACAAGGCGCAGACGCGTGAGGAGTTCGGCGACGAGCAGTTCATGCTCTGGCGCCGGTCCTACGACGTCCCCCCGCCGCCGATCGCCGACGACGACGAGTACTCCCAGGCCGGTGACGCCCGCTACGCGCTCCTGCCCGGCGAGCTGATGCCGCGGACCGAGTGCCTCAAGGACGTCGTCGAGCGCATGCTGCCGTACTGGTACGACCAGATCGTGCCGGACCTGGCGGCGGGCCGGACCGTCCTGGTGGTGGCGCACGGCAACTCGCTCCGCGCCCTGGTCAAGCACCTGGACGGGATCGGCGACGACGAGATCGCCGGACTCAACATCCCCACCGGCATCCCGCTCCGCTACGAGCTGGACGCCGACTTCCGGCCGCTCGCCAAGGGCGGTCTCTACCTCGACCCGGACGCGGCCGAGGCCGCCATCCAGGCCGTGGCCAACCAGGGCAGGTGAGGCGGCGTCCCGGGCCCCGCGCCCGGGACGACCGGTGACGCGGTGACGTGAAAAGAGGCCCGCTCGTCCGAGCGGGCCCCTTTCGTCGCCGTGGCCTCCGTGCTGTCCGCGTTCTCCGCGTTCTCTGTGTGCTCGTGTTCTCCGTGTTCTCTGCGGCCCGCGTGTCCTCCGGGTCGGGCGGGCGCCGCCCCGGGGTCAGCCGGTGACGGTGATCTCGTGGGGACGGGAACCGGTGACCAGGTAGACGACGTCGCGCGCGACGCGGACCGCGTGGTCGGCGTAGCGCTCGTAGTAGCGGCCGATCAGCGTCACGTCGATCGCCGGTTCGACCCCGTGCTGCCAGGTGGGCTTCATGAGGGTCTTGAACAGCCTGCGGTGCAGCCGGTCCATGGCGTCGTCGTCGTGCTCCAGCTCCAGCGCCGACTCCACGTCGCGCGAGGCGATGCAGCCGCCGGTCTTGGTGACCAGGCGCTCGGCGATCTGGCCCATCTCCAGGATGGTCGCGCGCAGCTCCGGCGGGATCGCCGAGTCCGGGTGGCGCAGCCGCGCGACCTTGGCCACGTGCTGGGCCAGGTCGCCCATCCGCTCCAGGTCGGTGCCCATGCGCAGGGCCGTGATGACCATCCGCAGATCCATGGCCACCGGCTGCTGCCGGGCCATCAGGTCGAAGATCGTCGCTTCGATCTCCGCGAAGAGCCGGTCGACCTCCGCGTCCTGGGAGATGACGGTCTCGGCGAGCTGGAGGTCGGAGTCGAGCAGGGCGGTGGTGGCCCGGGAGATCGCCGACCGCACCAGCCGGGTCATCTCGACCAGCCTGTCGGTGAGGGAGTCGAGTTCTTCGTGGTAGGCGTCGCGCATGGTCTCACCGTACGGGCGCGTCCGTGAACGAACCCCGACCGGCGGGTGAACTTTGCGGGAAGGAGGGCGGCCGCGGCCTCCCTGGCCGTCCTGGCGGGGAAGGGACGCGCCTACCATCGGGGACGTGAAGCGGACAGGAGGACCACGTGAGTGAGCTTATGGCGAGCCTGGCCGTGCTGGCCGGGTTCGTCGTGGGGGCGCTGGCCGTGATGGCCGTCAGCCCGGTCATGGCGCGGCAGCGGGCGGTGGCGCCGATCGAGGACCTCCAGCCCGGCGGACTGCCCCAGGGCGTCGCCTCCGTGCTGGCGGTCCTGCCGTCCTCGGCGGTCGTGCTCGACCGCCAGGACCGGGTGCTGCGGGCCAGCTCCGCCGCCCGGGCCTTCGGCCTGGTCAAGGGGGACCGCCTGATGGCGGCCGAACTGCTCGCGCTGGCCAGGCAGGTGCGCAGGGACGGCGAGATCCGCGAGAGCGAGATCGAGGTGGCGGGGCACAGGTTCGGCCAGGAGGCGACGAACTTCGCGGTCCGCGTCGCCCCGCTCGGTCCCTACGGCCAGGTGCTGGTGCTCGCCGAGGACCAGACCGAGCACCACCGCGTCGAGGCGGTGCGCCGCGACTTCGTGGCCAACGTCAGCCACGAGCTGAAGACGCCGGTCGGCGCGCTGAGCCTGCTGGCCGAGACCATCCAGGACGCCGCCGACGACCCCGAGGCGGTCACCCGCTTCGCCGGGCGCATGCAGCACGAGGCCGCCCGCCTCACCTACCTCGTCCAGGACCTCATCACGCTCTCCCGGATCCAGGGCGCCGAGCCCGTCCCGACGCCCTGCCCCGTCCCGATCGACGAGGCCGTGCACGACGCCATCGACCGCTGCAACACCACCGCGGCGGCCAAGGACATCACCCTGGTGGCCGGTGGAGCCGAGGGCCTGCAGATCTGGGGTGACGAGGAGCTCCTGGTCACCGCGCTGCGCAACCTCATCGACAACGCCGTGGCCTACAGCCCCGAGCACACCCGGGTCGTGGTCAGCGCCCGGCCGGCGGGCGACTCCGTCGAGATCAGCGTGAGCGACCAGGGCATCGGCATCCCGGAGAGCGCCCAGGAGCGGATCTTCGAGCGGTTCTTCCGGGTCGACACCGCCCGCTCGCGCGCCACCGGCGGCACCGGCCTCGGACTCGCCATCGTCAAGCACGTCGCCGCCGCCCACAACGGCACGATCACGGTCTGGAGCAAGGAGGGCTCCGGTTCCACGTTCACCCTCCGCCTGCCCGCCTTCGGCGGCATGGCGGTCCCCGCGACACCCGGTACCACCACCATCCCCCTGGAGGCCTCGCAGTGACCCGCGTGCTCATCGTCGAGGACGAGGAGTCGTTCTCCGACGCCCTGTCCTACATGCTCCGCAAGGAGGGGTTCGAGGTCGCCGTGGCGGCCACCGGCCCCGAGGCGCTGGAGACCTTCGACCGGGGCGGAGCCGACCTGGTCCTGCTCGACCTGATGCTCCCCGGCCTGCCCGGCACCGAGGTCTGCCGGTCCCTGCGGCAGCGCTCCAACGTCCCGGTCATCATGCTGACCGCCAAGGACAGCGAGATCGACAAGGTCGTCGGGCTGGAGCTGGGCGCCGACGACTACGTGACCAAGCCGTTCTCCTCCCGCGAGCTGGTGGCCCGCATCCGCGCGGTGCTGCGCCGCCAGGGCGACATGGAGGAGCCGGAGGCGTCGGTGCTCACCGTCGGGCCGGTGCGGATGGACGTGGACCGGCACGTCGTCGCCGTCCGGGGCGAGGCGGTCCAGCTCCCGCTGAAGGAGTTCGAGCTGCTGGAGGTGCTGCTGCGCAACGCCGGCCTGGTGCTCACCAGGGGCCAGCTCATCGACCGGGTCTGGGGTACCGACTACGTGGGCGACACCAAGACCCTGGACGTCCACGTCAAGCGCCTGCGGGCCAAGGTGGAGGCCGACCCCTCCAGTCCGCGCTGCATCCTCACCGTGCGCGGCCTGGGCTACAAGTTCGACCCCGTGGAGGACTGACCCGCGGGGCCCTGCGCCCGCACACGACGTCGAGGGGTACGGCTCGCGATCCGTACCCCTCGACGCGCGGTGCGCCGGTGGCCGGGCTCAGCGGCTCAGTGGTCGCCCTCGCCGTGCTCGGCGGTGGCGGACGGGGTCGGAGTCGGGGTCGGGGCGGCGGAGGCGCCCTGCGCGGGCGGCAGGGTCGCGAACTCGCGGCTCCGGGTGACCACGGGGATCCGCAGCGGGACGATGCCGGCCTTCTCGAACTGCAGCTGCACCTGGATCTCCTCGCCGCCCTTGAGCGGCTTCTTCAGCTGCTCGATGACGATCGAGGGCGTGGGCCTGCCGACGACGGCGGCCTGCTTGCCCCGGCCGGGAGCGGGACGGGCGCGGGGACCTTGGCGGTGCCGAGCGCGGGGTCCACGCCCACGCCGACGAGCTGGTCCGGCTGGCCGGTGGTGTTGACCATGTACAGGTAGAGCGGGGTGCTGGCGCCGGCCGGCAGCGTCCCGCCGGAGTCCGGGCCGAGGAGGAACGCCTGGGTGATGTCCAGCCCCTTGACCCGGACACTCGTGGCCTCGGTCGGCGCGTAGGGCTGGGTGGTGATCGCGTCGAATCCGGCGCCGCAGCCGGCCAGCGCCGGAGCGGCTGCGAGGAACGCGGCGGCGGCGATCGCCCGGTGACGGCTGTTGCGGGTCACGGTGCGGGTTCTCCTTGTCACACTAGAGATAGGGCAGCGCCAACCTTATCCGTCCGCTTTCCCGGGTTTTCCGGCGGCCTGGTGGATCGCGGGCATCGGGGGCGTGCAGGTCATGAGTGCTTTTCCAACCCTTGATTCACAGAGTCGGACGCTTGTCAAGGCTTAAAACGCGGCTTTGACCTGCAGTTATGGTGATTTCACTGTTCCGGGAGCCTGTGGATACGTGGTACTCTGGAGTACAGCGGAAGGGGTACTTGTCACATGACTTTCCAGGTCGGCGACACTGTCGTCTACCCCCACCACGGGGCTGCTCGGATCGAGGCGATCACGACTCGGACCATCAAGGGCGAAGAAAGGACCTACCTGGTTCTGAAGGTCGACAAGGGCGACCTCACCGTCCAGGTTCCAGCCGACAACGCCGAGCTCGTCGGAGTTCGGGACGTCGTCGGGCAGGAGGGTCTCGAGCGCGTCTTCGACGTGCTCCGCATGCCTCACACCGAGGAGCCCACCAACTGGTCCCGCCGCTACAAGGCCAACCTCGAGAAGCTGGCGTCCGGCGACGTCAACAAGGTGGCCGAGGTCGTCCGTGACCTGTGGCGCCGGGACAAGGAGCGCGGGCTCTCCGCAGGGGAGAAGCGCATGCTCGCCAAGGCGCGGCAGATCCTGGTCAGCGAGCTGGCGCTCGCGGAGAAGACCAACGAGGACAAGGCCGAGGCCCTGCTGGACGAGGTTCTCAACTCCTGAACACGACATTTCCACGGGTGGGCGTCGGGGTCGACGTCCACCCGTTCGCATCCGGGCGCGAGCTGCACCTCGCGGGTCTGCACTGGCCGGGCGAGACGGGCCTGGCCGGGCACTCCGACGGTGACGCCGCGGCTCACGCCGCCTGCGACGCGCTGCTGTCCGCGGCGGGTCTCGGCGATCTCGGCGGCCTCTTCGGCACCTCCGATCCCCGATGGGCCGGCGCCTCCGGCGTCTCCCTGCTGGAGGAGACGGCCAGGCAGGTCCGGGCCGCGGGGTTCGAGATCGGCAACGTGGCCGTCCAGGTGGTCGGGAACCGTCCCAAGCTGGCGCCGCGCCGCGTCGAGGCCGAGAAGGCCCTCAGCGCGGCCGTGGGCGCGCCGGTGAGCGTCAGCGCCACCACGACCGACGGGCTGGGGCTCACGGGCCGTGGCGAGGGAGTGGCGGCGATCGCCACCGCGATCGTGGTGAACCTGAACGGCGGGTCGCACGTCCTGTAATGCGGAGCGCGTGAGCGTTCGTCGCGTTCCGGCGGGTGGCGCGGAAAAACCCTCCGGAACCCCTGTGGGGCGGCCCGTTTCCTGGCGCGGTACGGGTCGCCTCTTTTTCTTCGGATAATCACGTATGTCCTGGGTACGCCTCCAATGACCGTGTCCCGTCACAGGGGGGAGCTGGACATGCTTTGGTCGATCATCAGCGCCATCGTGATCGGAGCCATCGTGGGCGCGCTGGCGCGTCTCATCATTCCGGGCAGGCAGGGCATCAGCATGGCGCTGACGCTCATCGTGGGCATCGCCGCCGCGCTCATCGGAACGCTCATCGCAGGCGCGCTGGGCATCGCCAACACCCGGGGAATCGACTGGTGGGAGCACATCCTCCAGCTCGCTCTGGCGGTGGTGGGAGTTCTGCTCGTCACGCAGATGCGCCCGGGGAAGACCCACCCGGGAGGAACCAGCCGGCCCTAGATCCGGCAGGAATTTTATATTTCCAGGAGTAATCCTGGAGTACGGGGTAGCCCTCTTTCCGTGAGAGTGAAGGTCTCACCCTCACGGGGAGGTTGATTATGACTATCGCATCCATTCTCGGGGCCATCGTCATCGGCGCCGTCATCGGCGCAATCGGTCGTCTCCTGCTTCCTGGCCGTCAGGCGATCGGATGGGTCCTGACCATTGTCGTCGGTATCGTCGCCGCACTGATCGGTACCGCGATCGCCCAGTCGCTGGGCGTCGCCACCACCGACGGCATCGACTGGATCGAGCTCGTCATGCAGGTCGTCCTGGCCGTCGTCGGTGTCGGCCTGGTCGCGGGGCTCCGCCGCTCCAGGGTCTGACAGCCGAGTGCACCTTCCCGGTGACCCGGCCGTCGTCCGGGCGGGCACCGTCCGCTCCGGAGACGCTCGCGGCGGCAGGCTCGATGTCCTGGCTCCGCGCAGTGACCCGCGCAGTGACCCGCGCAGAGACCCGCGCAGTGACCCGCCCGGCGCCCACAGGGCGCGCCGGGCGGGTCTCGGTCGTCTTCGAGGCCGGCTCCCTCCAAGGGCCCCGGAGCCGGCCTCGGAACCGCCGGTCGAGGCGGTTCATCCCTCCGGAGGGACGGGGGTGCTGCGCATGCGGCCCGAGGGCGGCGCCGCGATCTCGTCCTCCTGAGGGTCGGCGGCCTCGGCGCCGTGCGCCGGATCAGGGTCGGGATCGAGGTCAGGATCGAGGTCAGGATCGAGGTCAGGATCAGGATCGGGGTCTGAGGAACCGCCGTCCATCACGCGCATCGGCTGGGTGTCGGCATCGCGGTCGGCGGGACCGCCGGCCGTCGTGGAGGACGCCTCCGGCCGGAGACCCGCATCGGGGTCCCCCGTCTCATGCGACAGGGCTTCCTCGTGCGGCACGGCGGTCCAGGTCTCCACGCGCTCTCCGGCCCGGCCGCCCTCGGCTCCCCGGTCCCGTACGGCACCGCGTTCCGGATCCCGTACGGTGCCGCGTTCCGGGTCCTGTACGGCGGTCCGGGGAGGGTGCACGAGCAGGTCGCCCGGATGCGGACGGACCAGGTCGCCCCAGCGCACCGGCTTGTCCCGGGTGACGGGAGCCGGCTCCGGAGCCGCAGGGGCGGTCGTCTCCGGTCCGGGCGCCGGGGAAGATCCCCCGGGAGCGTCCGCGGGCTCCTCCTCCGGACGCTCCGGATCCGCCGCACGGCCTCGGTCTCCGCCGCGCTCACCTTCCCGGCGGTCCTCCACGGGGCCCGGCCCGGGCAGTTCGTCCACCTCCGGCGTCTCCGGTGCGGGCGTGGGTCCGACCACGGGCTCGGTGGACAGGTCGTGGAGCGGAACCGGGTCCAGAGGCGCGGACTCCAGGGGCGGGGCGGCCTGCGGGTCGAGTGCGGTCTCCACCGCGGGATGCTGGACCGGGCGGGAAGGACGGTCCGCGGCCTCCGGTTCGGTCTCGGGGAACGGCACGATGTCGTGCTCCCGTTCCGGGCCCGCCCGCCGGTCGTCCAGGGCGGCCCGCCGTACGTGGGCGTGCTTGATCAATACGAGCCAGAGCCACAGGGCCACGGCCAGCATCACCCAGGGCGCGACGGCGACCACGATGGCCGCCCGCCGTACGTCCAATGTCGCTCCGACGGCCCTGACCACCTCGGCGGCGACCACGGCGGCGAGCAGCAGGACCAGGGCGGACCCGGCCTGCAGGCGGGTCGGCCAGCGGGCGCCGCGCAGCAGCAGCACACCGATCATGGCGATGACCAGGAGCGCGTCGAAACCCGCCGGGTAGAGGTAGGCCAGGTCGGCGCGGGCCCCTCCGGTGACGGCCAGGGCGCGCAGGGTCTCGAAGGACAGCACGCACGCCGTACCGGTCAGCGCGGCGACGCCGATCCCGGTGAGCGCGACGCCCGCGTGGCGCAGGGCTACGGCGGCCCGGCCGGGGGAGGCCGGAGCGGCGGACAGGGCAGAGGACGGGCGGGAGAGGGGACCTGCCGCCGCGGGGGATTTCACGTCCATGGCCCTTCGACCCTACCGCGATCATGCCGTCGCACCCCAGGCCTTCGGAGCAGGCCGAACCGTGTTCTTCCTGGTCCGCGGAGGCCGGATGTCCCGAATCGCACCGAGAGGGTCGGCGCGGCCGTGATTTCAACGTCGCGTAACCCGGCCTGCCGGGTGGAGGAAGGCGTTAGCCTTTTCTCGTGAGCCTGCGCCTTTACGACACCAGCACACGCACGGTCCGCGAATTCGTTCCGGTGGAGCCGGCCGGGCGTCGATCTACCTGTGTGGCGCCACCGTGCAGGCCCCACCGCACATCGGCCACATCCGGTCCGGCGTCAACTTCGACGTGCTCCGCCGCTGGATGACCCGGTCCGGATACGACGTCACCTTCTGCCGGAACGTCACGGACATCGACGACAAGATCATCCGGGTCGCCGCCGAGGAGGGCGTGCCCTGGTTCGTGGTCGCCGAACGCAACCAGCGCGCCTTCACCTGGGCCTACCAGGTGCTCGGCTGCCTGCCGCCGACCGTCGAGCCGCGCGCCACCGGCCATGTCCCCGAGATGATCGAGCTCATGGAGCGGCTGATCGCCGCGGGCCACGCCTACGCCGCCGACGGGGACGTCTACTTCGACGTGGTCTCCTACGCCGACCGGTACGGCTCGCTCTCCAACCAGAGGCTGGAGAACATGCGGGCGGCCGGTGACACCGACACCGACTCCTGTAAGCGCGACCCGCGCGACTTCGCCCTGTGGAAGGGGGAGAAGCCCGGCGAGCCGACCTGGCCGACCCCGTGGGGCCGGGGCCGTCCCGGCTGGCACCTCGAGTGCTCGGCGATGGCCACGAAGTACCTCGGGGGGACCTTCGACATCCACGGCGGCGGCGTCGACCTGATCTTCCCGCACCACGAGAACGAGCTGACCCAGTCACAGGCCGCGGGGGACGGCTTCGCCCGCTACTGGATGCACAACGGCATGCTCAAGATCGGCGCGGAGAAGATGAGCAAATCGCTCGGGAACTCCCTGCTGATCCCTGACATCACCAAGAAGGTCCGGCCGGTCGAGCTCCGCTACTACCTGGCCGCGCCGCACTACCGCTCGGCGATCGACTACTCCGAGGAGGCGCTGTTCGAGGCCGCCGCGGCCTACCAGCGCATCGAGGGCTTCGTCACCCGCGCCGCCGAGGTGATCCACGACGTGGACGCCGACGCCCCGCTGCCCCAGGCGTTCACCGACGCGCTCGACGACGACCTGGGCACGCCGCAGGCGCTGGCCGTGGTGCACGAGGTGGTCAGGGAGGGCAACGTGGCCCTGGCGAACGGGAACAAGGAGCAGGTGGCCCGGCTGCTGGCCGAGACGCAGAACATGCTCGACGTGCTCGGCCTCGACCCGCGCTCGGAGCAGTGGCGCTCCTCGGGCGGCGACTCCGGCCTGCGCGCGACCGTGGACGCCCTGGTCGCCGTGGCGCTGGAGCAGCGGCAGGCGGCCCGCGTCCGCAAGGACTTCGCCGCGGCCGACGCCATCCGCGACGGGCTGGCCCAGGCGGGCGTCGCCGTGGAGGACACCCCGCAGGGCCCTCGCTGGGAGCTGTTGCGGTAGGACCCGGACGCGTCCGTGACGTGATCCCGGGGCGGGGTCCTGGGAGCGGGACCCGGCCCCTGGACCGTCTCCGTGTCTCCTCCGTGCGGTCTCCGCGCCGTCTGCTTGCCGTCTCCGCGCCGTCTCTGAGGGCGCTTCGGCGGTCGGTGGGCGGCGCGGGCTCGGTGGGGCAGGCCGTACGCTAGGGACCATGGCTGGTGGGGGTAGAGGGTCCGGGCGACCCGCGAAGAAGAAGAGTCCGACCAAGGGCACGGGCGGCAACGTCCGCCGTGGCCTGGAGGGCAGGGGCGCGACCCCGCCGGCGCACATGCGGCACTGGTACAAGGACAAGGCGCGCACGGAGCGGATCGAGCGCGAGGAGAAGACCGGCAGGTCCTCCTCGCAGCGTCCCGCCCCGGCCCGCACCCGGCGCAGCGAGGACGCGCCGGAGTACATCGGCGGCCGCAACCCGGTCCTGGAGGCGCTCCGGGCGGGAGTGCCCGCGAGCGCGCTCTACATCGCGCAGCGCATCGACAACGACGACCGGGTCAAGGAGTCGGTGCGGATCGCCGCCGACCGGGGCATCCCGATGCTGGAGGCCGGCCGGGAGAAGCTGGACCGGCTGACCGAGGGCGGCGTGCACCAGGGCGTGGCCCTGCAGATCCCCGCTTACGAGTACGCCCACCCCGAGGACCTGGTCCACGCGGCCCAGGACGCCGCCGAGGTGCCGCTGATCGTGGCCCTCGACAGCGTCACCGACCCGCGCAACCTCGGCGCCATCGCCCGTTCGGCCACCGCCTTCGGCGCCCACGGCCTGGTCGTGCCCTCCCGCCGCTCGGCGGGAGTGACCGCCGGAGCGTGGAAGACCTCGGCGGGCACGCTGGCCAACATGACCGTGGCCCGCGCCGCCAACCTCACCGCGACCCTGCGGGACTACCGCGAGGCGGGTCTGTTCGTGATCGGCCTGGACGGCGAGGGCACGGTCGACGTCGGCGACGCCAACCTGCTCGACGGTCCCCTGGTCGTGGTCGTCGGCTCGGAGGGCAAGGGCCTGTCCCGCCTGGTCCGGGAGGCCTGCGACCTGGTCGTCCGCATCCCCATGAGCGGCGCGGCCGAGTCCCTCAACGCGGGCGTCGCCGCCGGCATCGCCCTGTACGAGGTGGCCCGCCACCGCAAGCGGTAGATTCCGCCCGCGGTTCGCATCCCTTCCTCAGTGACGTCAGGGGCTCAGGCCGACTACACTCGTCAGGCGACCATGCCGACGTAGCTCAATCGGCAGAGCATCTGTCTTGTAAACAGAAGGTCAGGGGTTCGATTCCCCTCGTCGGCTCGTAAGAGAAAGGCCCCTGAACAGGCGATACGCCGTCAGGGGCCTTCTGCTTGCCGGGGTGATATCGCGATCTTGCTAACGCCTCTGCTAACAACGGTAGATCGTTAGGAGATATCGGCCGTTCTCGCTAGAGGAGATTTGTTGATGCTGGAGGAGCATCCCGGCACATGGACCTACGATCCTGAAGCCGAGGCCGCGTACGTCTACCTTCACGGTCCGATCCCGCCGGGTGGTGTGGCGGAGACGGTCACCGTGGACGCGATGGTGAATCTGGACCTCGACGATAGCGGCAAGGTCATTGGAATTGAGATCATCGCCGCATGGCCTGATGCGGAAGCCTCGGACATGGCTGAAGGCTCCCCTGGTAAAGGAGAGCCTTCAGTAGGTGGACAGGGCTAATCCAAACGCTTTACGGCGTCAGCGAAGACGTCGGCGGCCGTCGCCGCCTGCTCGTGGATCACATGGGCGTAGACCCGGAGCGTGATCGCCGGATCGGCGTGGCCGAGCCGGGCCGCCACGACGTGAACCGGGACGCCCGCCAGCAGGAGCGTGGTCGCGTGGATGTGGCGGAGATCGTGGAGCCGGGCGGGAGGAAGCGGCGTCTCCGGTTGCGCGTCGTTGTGCGCCTTGATCAGCTTGGGCATCAGCGAACTCACCGTGTCGGGATAGACCGGCTCACCCCAGCCGGTGGTGAACACGTAGTCGTCCGTCCCCTTCCAGCTCTGGCCCAGCTTCTCGCGGTCGGTCTGCTGCTGCTCACGGTGTCGCTGGAGGATCTCAGCCGTCCCGGCGTCGATGCTCACCACGCGGGACCGGCCGCTCTTGGTCGTGCCCTCCACCCGCTCACCCCCGATCACGGCGGTCGTCCCCGTGATCCGGATCTGCGGCGCGTCCAGGTCGACCTCTGACCATCGCAGGTTGAGCAGCTCTCCGCGGCGAGCGCCCGTGTAGGCGGCCAACCGGAAGAACGCCGACAGGCGATGCTCGCCGGCCACGTCGAGGAACCCCCGGAGCTGGGCGGGTGTCCATACGAGCCCGGCCTCTACCGCGTGGACGCGGGGAAGCTTCGCACGGGCGGCCGGGTTGCTCGGAAGGATCTCGTCAACGGTGACCGCGTCGCCGAGAGCCTTACGGAGCACCGTGTGAACGTGCTTGACGGTGTTGGGGGAGAGTGGACGGCCCTTCCGCCCGCCTCCTGCCAACAACTCCCGGTAGAACTTCGTGAGGGTCGCCGGGCGAAGCGCCTGGAGCCGTAGCTTGCCGATCTGGGGCGTGATGTAGAGCCGGATCATCACCCGGTAGCCGTTGAGCGTGCGCGGCTTGATTTCGATGGCGTGGCCCTCGATCCACTCGGCGAGGTATTCGGCGACCGTGACCGCGTTCCGGTCGATGTACTCACCCCGCCGGGCGCTCACCCGAGCCTCGTCACGGGCGGCCTTGGCGTCGTCCTCGGTGGCGAAGCCGCCCACCCAGCGGGGTTTGCTCTCGCCGGTCTCGGGGTCCTTAACCCGGATCACGTAGGACCAGGTGGTCCCGCGCTTCATGACCCCGTCACGGAGCTTGGGCGCGCCTTCTTGCGCGGCTTGTCGTCAGGGTCGGGAGTGCCGACGAGCGTCTTCGTCATGCCGCACTCTCCTGGGCGGTCAGGCGGGCGATGTAGTCGTGAAGGGCAGAGACGGGGACCCGCCGGGAGCCGTCGACGCGGATCGAGACGACCGCGCCGGAGGCGATGAGCTGATAGAGCTTGCTCCGGGAGATCGCCAGCGCGGCGGCGGCTTCGGGAACGGTGAGCAGGAGCGGTGTCATGAGCCGCCCCCGGAGGCGTCGGCCGGACCGGGCAACGGGATCCCGGTCAGCGCGGCGGCGAGGAGGGCGTCACCGGGGGTCAGGCCCTTGCCCGCGTACTCCCATTCGGCGACGACGAGCACGGAGTCCTCATCGAAGAGGGGCAGCCGCCCGGTGCTGATCTCGTTCTCGCGGACGAAGGTCTCCCGGTCGGCGCGGATGTCCCCGAGGGTCGTGGAGTAGTGCCGGGAGCGGGTGGAGAAGTGGCCGCGGAAGCCGAGCATGTGCGCCCACTGGGTCAGCCGCAGGTCCGCCAGGCCGTCGAGGACGCCCAGGCGGAAGCACTCGGCGATGAGCCGACGGGCGTGCTCGCGCAGGGGCAGGGCCGCCAGGTCGTCGAGAGGGCTGATGCGCCGGTCCAGGGTGCCGACGCACTCGGCGGCCTTGGTGGCGTACTTGGCGATGTAGCCGGCCACCGCCTGTTCGGTCAGCTCCCCGCCCATGGTGATCGGGCGGATGTCGAGCTGAGCGCCCCAGCGCAGCACCCGGGCGGGCTCGTCGGCGACGGCCGGGACGGGCACGGAGACGACCGAGGCGGCGTGCCGTACGGCGTCTGCCAGGGCATCGGCCGTGGCCCAGGCCGGAGGAGGGGAGGTAGGACCGTCGGGGCCGTCGAGGCGGATCACGGCGTGGAAGTGGACGACGCCGCGCCGCTGGTACTCGGCGACCTTGGCGAAGGCGATCGTGAGCCGTCCCCGGAGCTCCCGCAAGGTCAGACCGTTGAGCTTGGCGACGCGGCGGCGCAGGGCGTCGGTGAAGTACCGCCAGAGCTGGGAGGCGAGGGCGTTGAACAGGACCGAGCCCGCGTAGTCGTAGCAGTCCGGGCAGAGCGGTTCGCCGAGCCGGGAGTCATCGGCCGAGTGGCGGGCGGTGCAGGACATGACGCGCCCGTGCGGGCACGTCTCGGCGTCGCGCCGGGCGTGGCAGGGCAGGACCTTGCCGTTCTTCTCTCGGCGGGTGTGGACGGTTCCGAAGGACGGGGCGGTGAGGGTGACGAACAGGCACGGGTGAGCGGCGACGGTCTCGGGGACGCCCTTGCCGCCGGTCAGGCCCGCGCGGATCAGTTGGTAGGTGTCGGCGCGGTAGACCTCGGCGCAGGCCGGGCAGCGCGAGGCGCGGCGGGTCTTGCACGGGACGCGAAGAACGCCGCCCGGTTCGGTGCGGGTGGTGTAGCGGTGGAGCAGTTCGCCGGTGGCCCGGTCGATGTGGTCGACCTTGCCGCGCAGGTGGATCGGCTGTCGGCAACCGCCGGTGGCGCGGATCTGGGCCGCCCATCGGGCGTAGTCGGGATCGTGCAGGCGGGTGATCATGCCGCGGATCGCGTGCGGGTTGAGCGCGGGTGCGGGCAAGATGGAGACCTCCTTTCACTCGTTGGGTGGAAGGGGACGGCCCCCGACCTGGCAGGCGTCTTGGCGGATGTACGGCCAGGCCGGGGGCGCCGACGGCTCAGCCGAAGCCGAGGCCGTCGCACAGGCGGCAGGTGCCGCCGAGGGAGTCGAGACCGGTGCCGCCGCAGTCGCAGCAGCGCCAGCGCTGAGGCGCAAGCGGTCGACGGTCGGACGGGACGGTCGTCTCTTCGCTGATCTCAGGTGACATCGGCGGCATCCGGGACGACGCAGCCGGAGTAGCTGGCCAGGGCCGCATAGCGGGCGCGCGGGGCGGCCAGGATCGCGAGTGCCTCATAGCTGACCGGGCCGAAGGTCAGGCGCGCCTTGTGGTGGCCGTGTGCCATGTCGTCGAGGTCAGGTGCGGTGCCGAGGAGCGCGGCGATCCGGTCGATCTCGGCGATCATCTCGGCGTCGGTGCCCCGGGCGGGGAAGTGCAGGACGGTCACGCCGTGGGGCGGGACAGGGACGGCAGGATTGGCCTCCAGGAAGGCGGCCAGATCGCGCAGGCCCTCGATCACGGCGGGTCGGTGGTCGGTGTCGGTCATCGCGGGTGTCTCCTTTCTCATCGGACGGTCTGCGGTACGGCGTGCAGGGTGCGCAGCAGGTCGGCGGCGAGCTGGTCGGAGACGCCCAGGCGGGCGCGCAGCAGCTCGGGCGTGATGGGTGCGCCGTGCTGGGTGTGGTGTTCGTCGGCGACACGGCGGGCGAAGGTGACCAGGGCCGGGGACGGGCCGGCCGCGGACTCGGAGTCGTCTGGATCGGCCGGGGTGAGCTCGGGCATCGGTGACGTCGGGACGGGTGCGGCCGAGGCGGTGACCGTCACCGGGGCCGGGGCGGGACGGGAGACGGCGGCGCGGCGTTCCAGCATCGAGACCGCGATGAGGAACGCCCCGGCGGGCGTGGCGGCGACCAGCCAGCCCCACACTGAGGGTTCGGCCTGGTGGAGGTTGGCGGCCAGGGACAGCACGACCCCGCCGGCCAGCACCAGTGTCGGCCAGGAGACCGGCCCGGAGCGCTGGCGGCCGGTTGTGGCGTCGCGCTGGCGCTCGCGGGCGGCCATGACACAGGTCAGGTCGACGCAGACGGCCACGGCCCAGGCCATCCAACCCGTCTGCCCGTGCTCGCTGGCGGTGTCGTGGATGTGGGTGAACGATCCGGCACCCGCGATGGCGGCCAGGACGAGGACCGGCCCGGAGTCGAGCAGCCAGCAGGCAAGGCGTCGCATCGTGTCCCCCCTTTCTGATCAGGTCAGGTCGGTTCGGCGGTTCAGGCGTCGATGAGTTCGTTCAGGTCGGCCTCGGTGATCTGTGCGCCGCGGGTGCCGGAGGTGATCTCCTCCCACGCGGGGGTGAGGTCGGCGTACATGCGGGCGGCGTGTTCGGCCGCGTGCTCGGAGACGTAGAAGGAGCGCGCCCGGTACCACTGGCCGTCCTGGCCGGCCACGATCGCCACCCCGGGCGTCTCGGCGGGGATCGCGCGGGCGGAGACCAGGGCAGCCGGGTCGAGGTCACCGAGGGTCATGGTCGCGGTCTCCGGGTCGTTGACCCGGTGACAGATCCGCCCGGAGCACTGGGCGCGCAGCGCGGTGACGCCGGGGCCGAGGTCGGAGCCGATGCGCTGGCCGCAGCAGAACAGGTAGATGCCGAAGGCCCGCCCGAGCTGCGCGACCCGCAGCAGCGCGGTGGAGGTCTTGGCGATCTCGTCTTTCTCGCTCTTGTCGGCCATCAGGTACAGCTCGGCCAGCTCGTCGACCAGGACCACGACCGGCACCGGCCGCACGCCGGGCGGAAGCTGCCAGATATTGCGCGCCCCGGCTTGGCGGCACAGGCCCATCCGGTCGGCCATCAGACTCACGAGGTCATCCAGCAGCCCGACGCATTCGGTCCGGGATGTGGCCAGCGCCGACAGCCGGGGTGCGTACGGGGTGAACTCCACGCCGCCCTTGAGGTCGAAGCCGACCAGCGCGACCGGCTGCGGAGCCAGCCCGACGATGAGCGCGTTGGCGAGGTTCGACTTCCCGGACTGCGTCGCCCCGGCGTTGAGCCAGTGCGGCACGGTGCGGAAGTCGATCTCCCACGGCTTGCCGGTCTCCAGCCGCCCCACGGTGACCTTCAGCAGCTCCGACGAAGGCGGAATCTCATCGACCCGCACCAGCGGATCCCGCATGGTCGCGGCCAGCACGACCCGGCCGGGCCGGGGCGAGGAGACCCGGACGGCGTGCACCCGCCAGGAGTGCGCGAGCCGTTCCGCTGCCTGGGCGTAGTCCTCCGGGATCTGGCCCTCCAGCAGGTGGACCGTCACCTGCCAGCCGTACCGGGTGGGCCGGGGCAACCACATCCACGGCTTGGTGTCGACCGCGATGCGCTGGAAGCGGCGACGGACCTTGACCATGCCGGTGGAGGCGACCGCGTTGGGGACCAGGGTGAACCACCAGCGGTGACGCTTCTTGGTCAGGCCGCAGCCAAGGGCGACCTTGCGCCAGGTGGCGCGGACGCTGACGGCCATGAGCGGATAGCCGACCACCAGCCAGAAGGACCGGTAGTGCCAGCGCCGCCAGGCCCACAGGCCGGCCACCGCAACGGCCAGGACCACGAAGACGTCGAGGAGTCTCAGCAGCAGGTCATCACGCAAGGGCGCTCACCTCCGCCGGGACGATCGAGGCGGCCCGGTAGCTGATGCCCCACCGCACTTCGCCGTTGCGGGTCTGCTCCCACACGAAGCCGACCAGGTCGACCGGGTGCACGGGCATGCCGAGGGTGACGGGCGGCTCTCCGGAGGTGTTGACGCGGATCAGCTCGATGCGGCCGGCGCCGTTGATGGCCGACAGGGCGACCTCGTAGAGGGGGGTGCCGTTCTTGTCGGTCTTGATCTCGCCGGTGTCCTTGTTGAGCAGCCGCGGGCGGGGTGCGGCGACGCAGACGAACTGCAGCTTGGTCGTGTCGACCGGGATCGGGATGTTGCGCATGGCGGGTGACCTCCTTATTCGTCGTGGTCAACATAGTTAACCTAGTTGGCTGGGTTGTCAATGTTCTCAAGGTTGGCTTGGTTCCGCGGCTGTGCTGAACTAGGGAAGACGTGTTGTTCGAAACTTCGGACAGACGACGCGGCGGAAGAGGGACGGATGGTCAAGCACACCGGGCGGCCCGGCTACTTGCAGATCGCCGACGATCTGCGGGAGCAGATCCGTGGCGGTGCTCTCGCGCTCGGTGCCCCGCTGCCGTCCACCGCCCAGTTGGCCGAGCGGTACGGCGCCTCGCTGAGCGTGGTGAAGATGGCCGTCGGCATCCTGAGGAACGAGGGCCTGGTCGTCGGCCAGCAGGGCAAGGGCGTGTTCGTCCGCGAGGACGCCGCGCCGGCCCCGCCGCCCGCCGACGAGATCACCGAGATCCGCCTCACGCTGCGCGAGTTGTCGGAGCGACTCGCGAAGGTCGAAGCGGAGCTGTCCGACCGTAGGTAGTGCTCTCGCCCCGGACGTGGCAGCCGGTCACCCGGCGAGCCAGGCCCGCCGCGCGGCTCGGAGGCGTCGCGGCCAGGTGCATGCGCCGGTCCTCCTGGCGCATGCCGACCATGACGAGCACGTAGCCGACGAACACGGCCGCCCCGAGCACGAGGCCGATGATCAGCGGGATCGCGGTCACGTCCAGATCACTCCCGCCTCGGCGAAGTCCTGCGGGCGACCGGCCGGCCGACGGGTCTCGCCGCGCCGTCTGCCCGCCTTGCGCCGCCTGGCCGTACGGCGCAGCCAGCGCGCCAGCGCGTGGCACTTGCGGCAGAGCGTCTGCCCCTCCTCCAGGGCCGCGCCGCAGATGCAGACCGGTCCGTCGTCCAGCGGGAATGTCAGGTCGATCATGGCTTGTTCTCCTTTCGCCGATTCCGTGTGGTGCGGTGTGACACGAGAATCCGGTGAAAGGGCGGGACGAGATCACTACAGGACGGGACATGTTCAGGACGTCCGGTCTACGATTGCCAGGTCCCTGGACGTCCCCCCTGGTCAGGTGAAATGCCGAACGAGCGACTGCGCGCGGCCCTTCTGGAACGAGGGGCGACGGTGGCCGAGTTAGCCGAGTCAATTCAGGTCGACCCGAAAACGGTGGAGCGGTGGATCACTAAAGATCGCACGCCGTACCGAAAGCACCGTTATGCAGTGGCTTCGTTCCTGCGGATGGACGAGGCGTACCTGTGGCCGGAGGCGCTGACGCCCGAGCAGGCCGCGGCCGTGTCGGAGAGCGAGATCGTCACGGTCTACCCGCACCGCTGGGCCGTCCCCCGGGACGCCTGGGGACGTCTGTTCTCGGCGGCCAAGCAGGAGATCGGCGTGCTCGTCTACAGCGGCCTGTTCGTGGCCGAGGACTCCGGCATCGTGCGCCTGTTCGCCGACAAGGCCAAGGCCGGAGCGCGTGTGCGCATCCTGCTCGGCGATCCCGACTGCGCCGAGGTCGCCCAGCGCGGCGAGGACGAGGGCATCGACGACGGCATGGCCGCCAAGATCCGCAACGTGATGGTGCTGTACCGACCGCTCCGGCAGGTCGAGGGCGTCGAGATCCGGCTTCACCGCACGGTGCTCTACAACTCCATCTACCGCGGAGACGATCAGCTTCTCGTCAACACCCACGTGTACGGCCAGCCCGCCGCCAACGCACCCGTCTTCCATCTACGCAAGGTGGCCGGCGGCGACATGGTCTCCACCTACACCGGCAGTTTCGAAGCCGTCTGGGCCAACGCCGCCCCCATAGACTCCTGATCATGGCCCGCCGCATCGACTTCTACGACGACCCCGCCGCACCCGCGCCCAACAGCCTCGTGCCGTCGGTCAACGTCGTGGTCACCAACGACGCGGGCGAGATCCTGATGATCCGCCGCAGCGACAACGACAACTGGGCCGTGCCCGGCGGCGCGATCGATCTGGGCGAGTCCCTGCCCGAGGCAGCGATCCGGGAGACGCTGGAGGAGACCGGCGTCCGGTGCGAGATCACCGGGATCGTCGGCACCTACACCGATCCGAAGCACGTCATCCTCTACACCTCCGACGGCGAGGCCCGGCAGGAGTTCTCCATCGTGCTCACGGGCCGCGCCGTCGGAGGCGAGCCGACGCCGAGCGACGAGTCCCGCGAAGTGCGATGGGTGCCGCACCAGGAGGTCGAGACGCTGACGATGGACCGGTCAATGCGCTTGCGGATCGGCCACTTCCTGGCCGGCCAGACGGCGCCCTACATCGGGTGAACCACCGCCCGGATACGGCTGCGAATCGTTCGGTCCCGTGGGAAGACTGCTGTCACCGGCACAGCGGTCCGCGCGTCAGTCTCCGTCATCGGCGTAGTAGTTCGTGCAGATCGCTGAGTACTCCGCGACGGAGAACCCGTCGAAGTCCCCGGCGGCCGCACACATGAGCAACCGGTCCAGGACTGCCTTCGCGTCCTCCGAGGGACGGCCTGCGAGGAACGTCTTCGTTTCCGCCAGCCCCGCTCCACACAGAAGCCGGATATCGATCGAGCAATCGGCGTCCATGCTCGCCGTCTTGGCCTGCCAGATGAGCAAGACGTCGTCGAGCGCCCCGGCGTTGAACAACTGGACGCAGCAGAGCCTCATCAGCTCGGTATCACCCGCTCCCTGCTTCCGGCGCTCCCCGGCGGTCTGGGCGGTCAGCAGTTCACGTATCTCGTCGAGGGCGTGCCCGTCCGGGTGCAGGCCGTACCGGTGGAGGAGCTCCTCCTCGTCCATGCGTTTCTCCTTCGTGGACCAGCCGGACGGCACCGTACATCGGCTGAGCTCCTTGATCACGCTGCCGTACGGTAGGTCCCATGAGCGCCCTCCCTGTCCCCGATGACACGCGGTATCCATGGCTCGACCTTCTGCGGCGCGTGGGCCCGATGGCCGTCGAGCGTGCGTCTTGGGATGCTCCCGAACCCCCTGCCCCTGGAAGCTGGCTGGGTTCGCCTGGGGCCGCTGAATCCGAGATCGTGCAGCACGAGCAGCGTCTCGGTGTCCGTCTGCCGCCGAGTTACCGGGAGTTCCTCCGGGTCACCAACGGTTGGGACGGGGACGGCCTCGCCTGCGGCCCGTTGCTGCCGATCGAAAAGATCGGCTGGCTCCGTGACCTGGACCCGCACCTGGCTGACATGGGGTCGGACCCGGACGAGGACTTGCGCGCATCCGATGAGGATTACTTCGTCTACGGAGAGGACCAGGACACGGTCCATCTCCGGTGGGAGTACGTACCGGACACCCTCCAGATCGGCGAACACGACGACGGCACGTACCTCCTCAACCCGCACATCACAACCCCGGACGGCGAGTGGGAGGCCTGGTATCTCGCGCCCTGGCTGCCCGGGGCCGTGCGCTGCCGTTCCTTCTGGGACCTCGTGAACAGCCAGTTGTGGGAGTACCCAGGAACTCCGTAGGAGGGGTTACGCGGTCCTGCTCTGCCGTGCTGCGAGCGCAGACTCGACCGCCTTGACCGCCGCCAGGATGCAGGGCGTTGATGCCGTGATCGATCGTGAGACGAGATGTTCGGGGCCGTAGCGAGAGTGGATCTCGGCCAGGCGCTCGGTGACGTCGAGGGGCACGCCGTCCGGGCTGGTGGTCATGTCGCAGTAGGTCAGCGCCTCGACCAGCTCGGGGCGCTCCTGGTCGAACTCGCTCGTGAGCGCGTCGAAGAGGTCGCGGTTGCGCGCTTCGTTGACCGCGCAGGTGTGGTGCGCGACCAGGCGGCACAGCCGGTCATCGGCCTTGATCACGTCACGCAGGTAGCGCGCACCGTCGAGCGGATGGAACCCGGTGTCGATGAGGTCGGGCGCGTAGCCGATGTCGTGCAGCCAGGCCGAGGCGATCAGCAGGTCTGCCTCTTCCCCGAGGACCGGCGCCAGCGATTCGGCCTTCGCGGCCACGCCCTGCGAGTGCGCCCAGCGGCGCGGCAACGGCTCTTCCAGGATGGTTCTGGCCAGCTCACGGGCCCATTCAGCTTGTCCCATGCGGTTCACGATAAATGCCGGACCCCGGGGGACTTCCAGGGTCCGGCCAGGGACGTCCTGAGACGTCTCAATCCCGATCAGGCCGGACGAACCGGCCCTTACCGTGCTCGGTGGTGATCAGCCCTTCCCGCTCCAGATCGGCCAGGGCACGGCGGACGGTGTTGCGGGAAGCCCCGTGCCGACGGCGCAGCACATGCTCACTCGGCAGCACCGTCCCGGCGGCCAGCGTCCCGGCGTGGATCTGTTCGCGCAGGTCCCGGGCGATCGCCTGGTAGCGGTACGCCGCCGCGGCGTGTCCGTCGCCGGCCACCACGCGGCCCTTGCCCGGCAGGGTGACGATCAGCCCTTCGTTCTCCAGGACGGCCAGGCCCCGGCGGGCGGTGGTACGGGCCACGCAGAACTGCGCACTCAGGGCCGTCTCAGAGGGCAGAGCGCTTCCCGGCGGGTAGGTGCCCGCGGTGATCTGGGCGCGGAGCCGGTCGGCGAGTTGCCGGTAGACCCGCCCGCCGGTCAGCCACCTGCTCTCGTGTTCGGGCATCGGTCAGGAGCGGTAGGCGTTGATGATCCGGCTGAGGTCGAGGCCGAGCTCTCCCTGTTCGCCCTCGCGCCAGCCGGCCCGTGCCGCTTCGGCGATCCGGTCGGCCGCGGGGAACAGCTTGAGGCAGGAGACCCGCTCGTCGTGCTGGTCGCCCCAGTAGAACCACTGGAACGGCAGGTGGATGTAGACCCGGCGGGCGCGGAAGGCGCTGTCGGTGACGTCCAGGCACGGCCGGTCCTTGTCATCGATGATCAGAACCGCGATGACCTCCCGGTCCACCAGCTCGTTGCGCAGCGCGGTGAGCAGATCGACCTGATAGGCCCGCTGGTTGGCTTTCACGGCACTCATGGGGACTCCCATCGGTGGAGGGCGGACCCGATACGCAGGTGGTCCGTGCCGATGAGCTTCGTTCGAGGGGCGGGACTTCCCCACCACGACTTAGGGACGTCTAGGGACGTCTCGTGTTACCGTCGCAGGCACCGGCCCTGCTGCGGAAGGTGCGCCCCCTCATGAACGAGAACCTCCGTCACGCGCTCATCCGAGCGCGATTGCAACCCATCGACATCGCCGCCCGCCTGACGGTGGACCCCAAGACCGTCGCCCGCTGGATCAGCGGCCGGATCCCCTACCCCCGCCACCGCCTGGCGGTCGCCGACCTCCTCGGCGTGGACGAGGGCGAGCTCTGGCCCGAGCAGGCTGAAGGCCGGCGGATGTTCCCTGGGGAGATCAAGGCGGTCTATCCGCACCGCTGGGCCGTACCGGCCGAGACCTGGCGCGGCTTCTTCCAGGCGGCGGAGAAGGAGATCGGCATTCTCGTCTACAGCGGCCTGTTCCTGGCCGAGGACGCCGGACTGTTGCGCATCCTCACCGAGCGAGCCCGCGCAGGCACCCGGGTCCGCATCATCCTGGGTGACCCCGACAGCCCGCAGGTAGCAACCCGAGGAGTCGAAGAGGGCATTGGCGCCGACGTCATGGCCGCCCGCGTCCGCAACGCCCTGGCCCTCTACCGCCCCCTCCAGAACGTCGAAGGCATCGAAGTCCGGCTACACCGCACAGTGCTCTACAACTCGATCTACCGCGCCGACGACGGCCTCTTGGTCAACCTCCACACCTACGGCACCCGAGCCCCCGAGGCGCCGGTCATCTACCTGACCCGCACCGAGACCGACAACGCCGCAGTGACCTACCTCGACAGCTTCGAACGAGTCTGGGCCAGCACCAAACCAGCAGTTCACACGGACTGATCGGCACCCTGCCCAAGATCGAACGTAACTTATCTTCTCGATTTCAAGGCGGTCCGCCCCCGGCGGCCCGCCGCGCGTTGGGCGGTCACCGGCCGCGCTGCGGCTCTTCGGCCGGTCGCGACCGGCGCCGCCCACGCGCCGATGTCCACCGATCACACGTCCCGAACCGGTAGAAAGCTCTCCAACCATCTGGATGAACCGTCTGTAATGGCTGCCGCGCCGCTTCCGATGCTCGGGCCTGGCGGCCCTGCGCTTCGGGTCGGCTTGCCACCGGATGACTTGGGTATCTCGTCAGCGCACAACACCCGAGCGGGCCGGTAAATTGTCCACGCCGTGACTGTTCGTCTACATACCTGAGGAACGTAGTACCTGTTATCCCCGCTCCAAGCGGCTCACTGGCACACCTACTAATCCACCTAGTACAGCTCGGCTGCGTAGGCGAGGCGACCTCACGGCGAGCGCCAAGGCAAAGACTTGAGCACTCCGACAGTGAGGTGACGGCATCGGATTCGATGGTCCAGCCAGTCCGAAACCTCGAGAGAGCTGAGAATATCGAGCAGCCGTGGATAGCTGACATCTGTTCCTGGTTTGATTTTCAGAGTGATCACGTGGTTGTCAACAGCGATAGGGGAACTGCCAGCCACCAGGACGCCAGTCGCTCTCGATCCGGCAGCTTCACCTGGCCGTGACGTCCGACGAACAGCAACGAAGGGAGGAGAGAGAAGCTTGCCTGGAAAATGTCGGCGACGTGAAGGCTCGAACATTGTGCCGGAAGGGGGCATCCCGCGTGCGGTCAAGTAAGGGACCTCGGGTCCCTCGTGCGGGTCTCGGTTGTCGACTACGGGGCCAACCCGAATGTCGAAAAGTTCACCGAGACGAGTTTCTGCGGTCAGATCAGACCACCAAGGAGCCTGCGAAATGACGTCTACTGTTGCCGTATTGCGACGACCATGGAGCAAGAACACATCGATATCAGTGTGATCATCGAACTGGCCAAATGGAGATATTAGTTCCGCAGTAATGAGTTTCTCGACTTGCTTTCTCCAAGCGTGAAACCGGCTTCCGCTGCGCAGAACATCAGGCAGAATGGCGGTCAGCCGGCCGCCCGCCGATAGTGTTTGCGCCGCTTCCAGCAGGAATATCCCGGCTTGAGAAGTAAGCCCCGAAGCCCACCGGCAATCCTGCTCGGCTGGAACAAAGCCAAAAGGTGGGTTGAGCAACAGGTGGCCACGGAAGCCACCCGATACTCGCAGGGCTTCCAGCCCATTGCCGACCTGGACATGCTTGAACAGTCGAGTTGCTGTCTCAGCCGAAAGCGCGATCTTGTCGCCTCGCTGCCGATGCAGGGCTGCGGCAGCGAGAAACAACCTCAGACGAGCTGCCGCAACGAACTCAGCTTGAGTATCGTGGCCATAAAGGCGATTTGCCCAAACTTGCAACGTTTTGCCAAAAGTGCCCCGTAATGGCAGATGCTCGCTCGCTGCAAGAAGCAGGTCACCTGCTCCGCAGGTTGGGTCCCAGAAGACAGTCCTACTGTTGGGGATCGACTGTGACTTGAGTATGTCACCAAACCGGTCTCGGGCCTTGCCGCCGGTGAAGTAGGCGCCCGCTTGCCGTCTGAACTCGAGTGGTACGAGGTTGCGCAACATGCTTGACGCTTGTCCGTTGAGCGCCGCATGGACGTCCTGTGCGATCACCTCCCATGAGCCCCGCCCGACATCGTTCGCGAGGGATGAGAGGTCTCGGACGTACCGCTCGTATCCCGCAGAACCCACCATGACCTCGTCATCTCGAGCCGTACTCACTAGCGCAGCGCATGTCACGGCCATTCTGCAGGAATCCGACCCAAAAAGCGACCAGACGCGCTGCCCTAGAGCAGGCCTCCACGTTACGATGGTCGCCCGGTACGTGCGAGATCCTGTCTTGCCCTTCGTTCGGACTCGGAAAGGGAATCATATGGCGCACCGGCTCCGCTTCGCGCCCGAGGTGCTGATCCGTCTAGGTGAGGAACTGGTCCCCCACGCGGACCTTGGGATCATGGAGCTTGTCAGGAACGCCTACGATGCCGACGCTACGAAGTGCACACTCGAGCTGAGCGGGGCAGGGGCCGTTGGCGGCAAGCTGGTCGTCCGCGACGATGGAGACGGGATGACCGCTGAGCAACTCGCCTCTGGGTTCCTCCTCATTGGCAGGTCTGGAAAGTCTTCCTCGACCCACACAAAGGATGGGCGGCGCAAGGTCGGGGAGAAGGGCTTAGGAAGGGTTGCCGCGCTGAGGCTAGGTCGTCAGGTCGAAATCAGCACCCGGTCGGTAGAAGAACCAGGGGTTGAGCACATGCTCAGCATTGACTGGGACCTGATCGACTCTTCAGAAGCCGTCGAGGACGTACCGCTCACCATCAGCAGCCGCAAGTCGAGCCGGCCCAACGGTACAGAGATTGTTGTCACGGGACTGCGGCAAGCTATCGAGGAAACCAATGCCAGACGCCTGGCGCGCTCCTTGCTCCTGCTGAGTGGCCCGTTCCCCGAAACTACTGCCTTCCGCATCGAGTGCGATGCACCGGAATTTCGTTCGTTGTTGAACATCTTCGACCAACCTCTCACTGAATGGTATGAATATCGGCTAGTCGCTAAGCTTGATTCCGAGGGCCAGGTTTCAGCTTCCCTCTTCAATTGGCGAGGTGAGGAGGAGTTTTCGGGAAATCATAGTGACGTAGCGCTAGTTCGCCCTAGTCGGAACCGCAAGCCTGTGCCAGTAGCGAAGTTCGATGCACCTGAGGCTCTTTTTGAGCTGTGGATGTTCAACCTTAATCCCGGGGCATCCAAAGAAGTTCGGCGCGTAGGACAAGCCACATCGAGTCTAAAAGATTGGTTGGCTTCGGTTGGCGGCGTCCATCTATATCACCGTGGCCTCCGCGTTCAACCGTATGGCGATCCTACGACTGACTGGCTGAACATGAACCTGAAACGTGCAGTCTCTCCAGAACTACGTCCATCTACGAACAACTCTGTAGGGCGCCTTATCGTCGATGACCCAGATAATCTACTGCGGCCGAAGACTGACCGCAGTGGCTTTTTGGATAATCTCGCATTTGATGAACTTAGAAATTTTGCAACATGCGCCCTGGATTGGGCTGCCACCCAACGTCTAACTCAGCGAGAACAAAGACGTGTAGGAGCCTCAAAGAAGGCCGAGAATAGAGTGAGGGTTGCAGAGGAGAAATTTCAGAATCTAATAGAAGCAATTAAGCCAAGTGACTCCGATATGCTACCGCTCGACGCAAGCGATCCGGCTTTGGTTGACTCGATCGTTGAGACAGCCTCGGAGCTCATGGATACGCTGAGCGAGGAAAACCGAGCACTCCGCGAAGATCTGCTCCTTTATCGGACTTTGGCCAGTGTGGGAACCAGCACGTCTGTTTTTGCGCACGAAGCCCTAAAGCCAGCCAAGCGGATCATAACTGATCTCGGTACTGTCCGAAGAAGAATCCAATCCCGCATCACTAACGAAGAATACGAACGCTCTTTTCGAGAACCAGTAGATAGTGCATCGGAAAGCGCCGAGACGTTGGAGACTTTCGCCCAACTACCATTGAGGCTGCTCGAAAAAAGAAAGCGGGATGTTGTCGACGTTGAAATTGACTCGGCTTGTGAGGTGATCACAGCTCTTCTTTCTCGCTATCTGGATGAGAGGGATATTCGAATCGAATTCGATCTCGATGCGCCAGGCGCTAAAGTCCGTACAACTATCGCGGACCTTCAATCAATCCTTTCTAACCTGTTGGCAAATGCTGCTCATGCCTTCACTCGGCAAGACGCTCCTCCTGGCGACCGCGTGATTCGCATTCGCACCCGTCCCAGAGATCGTAATAATCGGCCCGGTGTAACTATTTGCGTCGATGATACGGGGCCGGGAATACGTAGGATTCCTATCGAATCTATTTGGCTTCCTGGTAAGACCACTCGGGACAACGGGACAGGTCTTGGTCTAACCATCGTTCGCGACATCGTCGCGGACTTGGGCGGAATTCAGGAAGCAAAGGGTAACGGTGAACTTGGTGGCGCGCGAATTATCATCTGGCTTCCAACGCTTGACGGGGAAGGTGCAGCATGAGCACATTGACGCTATCTCCCGGCGCGTCAGTTGTAGTGGTCGATGACGACCCGCGTGATGCTCGGAGCTGGACGTATCCGCTGCAGGATGCTGGTTACCAGACAGTAACTATCTCCGATTTCGACCCGTCTCAGAATGCTGAGGCTTTTCTTGCCCAACTCAGCGGTCACTTCGATGCACTCGTCTGTGACCATATGCTGAGTGGTCGATCAGCTGTTCCTTTCACTGGTGCTGAGCTTGTCTGCAAGGCTAATCGCGCACCGCAACCAATCCCGGCGGTTCTGATCAGTAGTCATGTTCAGACCGATCAGACAGGATCTATACTGCGATGGCGCGAAGGCATTCCTGCCGTCGTCGATAAGAGCGAGATGTCTGAAAGTGTCCTTGACGCTCTAAGCTTCACCATCGATGAGCTTTCCGGGATGGTGGTACGGGAGCGGAGGGCCTTCACCACTCCGATCGAAGTACTTGAGGTGCATGCCCAAAACGAGGCGCCGAAGGCTAAGGTAATCGTCGTTGGGTGGCGTATCGAGACTTCGGTTTGGATGCCTCTGCAGCCTATCTTAGATGCGACTGGACTAGCTGCTGACCAGTTAGCAGGAAGATGGCTGGAAGCCGATGTTAATTGCTATGCTCGAGATGCTTCCGAGCTCTTCTTTCGCGACATCGTCCTTGCCCCCGCATTGCCCGAAGGATGGCTGCAGGCGTGACTACCCCGGCGATAACTCCGAATGTTACTCAGTCCACAAGCGATGACCCGCTTGAAATCACCATCCTTGATGTCGGCCACGGTAACTCGGCTTTGGTGCGAGACGGTAAGCAATGCGCGGTCATCGATGCAGAACCGGGAACGATGGTTATCGACGAACTAGAGAGTATTAAATGTGACCACATCGAGCACTTGATCTTCTCGCACTCCGATAAGGATCATGCTGGTGGTGGTCCGACTCTTCTTCTTGACCCTGCGAGAACGATTGGAACCGTATGGTTTAACGTCGACAGCGAGAAAGAGACTAAGGTCTGGGAACGGCTTCTATATGCTGTCTGGACTCGGCAGCGTAAGGGTGGGCTGGGTGGTCATCAGCTCATCCACACTGAAATTGACAGGACGCTTACCTGTGGGCGCGCTCGGCTGGAGATCTGCCACCCAAGTATTCTCATGGCAGGTACTGGACCCAAGCGCACTTCGTCTTTCGGCCGCCTCAGTACGAACACTGTCTCTGTTGTCATTCGTGTGCACTTGGACAAGCGGCCGGCCGCACTCCTCGCTGCCGATATGGACCGTATAGCCCTTGACCATATCCGAGATAACGAGTGGGACCTCAAAGCGCCGGTACTCGTTTTCCCTCATCACGGGGGAAGGCCTGGAAGAGACGATCCACTCGACTTTGCTCGACTTATTACACGCCTGGTTTCGCCCGATTTGGTCATATTTTCTATTAAGAACGCAAAGCGTCCCGCCAACCCGCATCCCCAGATTGTTCAGGCAGGGCCCCGGCGAGTTTGTGAATTGATCAGCTTGATGCGCTATGCCCGACTCGGAACAGGTCGAGGATGCGCTGGTGACCGTAGATGTGGTGGCGTCGGGCGTAGGCGAGGTTGACGTAGCCCGCGTGACGCAGAGCACCGATGGCGAGGTTGCGGAAGGCGGCCAGGGCGCGGGGGATGGTGCCGGTCCGCGCCTGATGAGCGTCTTCTCCGAAGGTGACGTCTCGGACGTGATGGATGCCGTTCTCGATGGCCTTCCAGTGAGCGCGGACGTAGTGGGCGATCTGCGCGGCCGAGGCTTGATCGGCGGTCAGGTCGGTGAC
>NZ_CDRNDK010000018.1:0-34870 GCF_977012225.1 Planomonospora algeriensis
CGGGACCGCCCCCGCACCGCTCCGGGCGGGCGCGCCGGACACGGCGGCCGAGCCGGGTCAGCCGCCGATGTTGAGCAGGCCCGCGTCGACCACCCGGCGGCCGAAGGGCCGGGCCAGCTCGGCCAGGCGGGCGAGCTCGCCGTCGGAGAGCGCGGCGTAGGCGGGAAGGGCCAGTTCGTCGGTGCGGTCCTCGATCCGCTGCCGCAGGGCCCGGCCCTCCCTGGTGAGCTCGTCTCCGGTCAGCAGCCCCCGCTCGCGCAGCGACTCCTCCGCTGCCAGCCACTCCTCCGCGGGCCAGGCCCGGCTGACCTTCAGGAAGATCGTCGGGGTGGTCCCGGCGGCACCGTGCAGGACCAGGGCCTCCAGCGGCCCGACCCCCTCGGCGAGCAGGGCCGCCACGTGCCCGTCGCCGCGGAACTCACGCAGCAGGGTCTGGGCGTGCCACAGCTCCAGCAGCGGATCGGACGGCCACGGCAGCGTGGCGTGCGCGGCGAACAGCGGACGGCCCTGGGGGTGCTCGCAGGCGCGTTCCGCGGCCCGCCGGGCCAGCGCGGTCGTCTCGGCGAGGCCGGGGACCTCGTGGACCCGCCCCGGCGCAGCGCGGCGCCGGCCGCCTCGTAGCGCGCCTCGATCATCCGGGCCGGGGTCACGACGTCCCAGGCGGCCGGGAGCGCCTTGCGCACGAGCTCGGGGCAGAAGTTGTAGAAGGTCGCGATGACCAGCTCCGGCGAGGCGGCGCCGAACGCCGCCGAGCGGGAGGCGAAGTAGCCCGCCTGGGCGTCGAGCCCCAGGGCGGCGTAGCGTTCGGCGGCCTCGGGGACGAAGTAGATCATCCCGTGGACGGGCTCCAGGCGGCGCCAGGACTGCCGGGCGAGCTGGACGTCGGTCATCGTGCCTCCAGGAGTCGGCGGAGCAGGCCGTTCCGGCCGGAGTCGCACGGGCACCCCCTGGACCGACCGGCCGGTATGCAGAACCTATTCCTACCCGCCGGTAACCGTCAACGGCGGCGCAGCACGAAGACGCCCCATCCCAGGTACCGCCTGCCGTACTCGATGTGGGACCGGCGGCAGCGCTCCAGGAACGCGTGCATCTCCCCGGCGTCGGGATCCCCGGGGTTGGCGCGGAGCCAGTCGCTCACCGTCCACCACTGACTCGCCACGTAGCGGTCCCAGCTGTCGCCGTCGGCCAGGACCATCTCCAGCACCTCCGTCCCGGCCGCCTCGAAGCGGTCGAACGTCCCGGCCAGCGAGGTGAAGTCCTCCGGCCCGAAGCCGAACGCCCCGTACGCCTCGGCGGGCGGCTCGTCGGTCCAGTACGGCTCACCGACGAGGAGGATCCCGTCCTCCGCGAGCGCGGGGAGCATGAGCTTGACCGTGCCCTCCACACCTCCCCCGATCCAGGTCGCCCCCAGGCACGACACGATGTCGTAGGAGCCCGGCTCGGCCCGGTAGGCCCCGGCGTCCCCCTTCTCGAACCGCACCCGGCCGGCCGCCCCGAGCTCCACCGCCCGTTCGTGCGCCGCGTCCAGGAAGACCTCGCTGATGTCGACGCCCGTCCCCTCGATCCCGTGCTCCAGGGCCCAGGTGCAGAGCATCTCGCCCTTCCCGCAGCACAGGTCGAGCAGGCGCATGCCGTGCCGGAGCCGGGCCACCTTCCCGAGCAGCGCCAGCTTCTCCTCGGTGAACGGGTTCAGGATGCGGTGACCGCCCTCGGCGATCTCATGGAAGCGCAGTGACATGCCCGCCATGCTGCCCGCTCGCGGCGCCGGGCCCAACCGGTTATCCGCCGCCCGCCGCGCGGAGCCGGCGGTCGGGGACGCGGGCGACGGTCACTCCGGCGCGTCCGGCTCGGGAACCCGCAGGGTGAGCCCGCCGGGCACGACCTCGGCCCTGAGCTCGGTGACCGTCCCCTTGGCGCCGCCGTCCAGCTCGTAGGTCATCGGCGCGCCGAGCTTGACGGTGATCGCCCCGGCCGGTCATGCGGACGAAGGGCGAGGAGTCGGAGCGGCCCACGCTCATCCGGCCGAGCGTGCGGGCCCACTGGACAGGGCCCTTGGCGGTGGTCACGCCGATCTCCAGCCAGCCGTCGTCCGGCCGCGCGTCGTCGAAGGCCTCGATGCCGCCGGTGATCGTGCCGACGTTGCCGAACAGCACGCAGCTGGCCTCGCCCTCGAACCACTTCGTCCCATCGACCTTGATCTTCATCGGGACCAGCTCGCCCCGGACGTGCCGGAGACCGGTCCAGAAGTAGGCCGCCCGGCCCATCCGGTCCTTCAGCCCCCGGTCCGCATCTTTGATCATCTCGGCGTCGAAGCCGACACCGGCCATGACCGCGAAGTGCTCGCCGTTGACCTTGCCCAGGTCCAGTTTCCGGTCCCGGCCGTGGAAGGCGATCCGCACCGCCTCCGGCAGGTCTTCCGGGATGCCGAGGTTCCCGGCGAACATGTTGGCCGTACCCGCCGGGATGATGCCGACGGTCACCTCGGACCCCGCGGCGGCGTCCACGCACCGCTGCACCATGCCGTCGCCGCCCCAGACCAGGAGCAGCCGGGCACCCTCCTTGAGCGCCTTCCGCACCTTCTTCGGCGCCTTCTTGCTCTTGGGCACCTCGTACCAGAGGAGCTCCTCCACCCCCTCGTCGGCGAGGAGCCTGCGCAGCTCGTCCAGTCCTCCGCCGAGCGACTTCCTCCGGTGGGCGACCACCGCGACCGTGCCGACCTCGGGCCGCTTGCGCAGCATGGCCGCCTCCTGTTGGTAACCGTCATCGGGACGGCCGACGGCTGCCCGGTTCCGGAAGATCCAAACCTCCACCGCGTGTCCCGGGCCGGCAACCGGAAACCCACGGTCACCGGCCGGCTGATTCCGTGAAACTTTCACACGTCCGAACGGTGGGGCACGAGCGCCCCGAGGACGAACATCCAGGCCGGGAGCGCACCGGAGGCGACGACCGGGTCGGCGAGGACCATGAAGCGTTGACGCCTGATCGCACGGTCGGATGTACTTCGCGGCAACGCACCCACAGGAGCACGCTGTGAGCTGGAACCAAAAATGTTAACGATAACAATTCACTGCGGACGTCACCCGCCGACCAGCCGGGGAGCGCCGGGCGCCCCTCCGTCCACAACGCCCACCACCGGTACGCGACCCGCCGGATGACGCCACGGCTTTGATGTTAGCGCTAACATCACGGTTGCCACGGCAGGCGGAAGCCGGCGCCCGCCCGGGTCCGGGCGGGCGGACCCGCTTCTCCCGCAGCACCGGCGGGACGGACACCGCCGGCCTCGGTCCGGCCTTCACGCTGGACGACGGCCTGGCGGCTCTTCACCGCCACCGCTTCAGATCTTCATCTACGCCGTCCAGGCCCTCGGCGGCGCGGTGACCGCGCGCCTCTTCGACCCGACCACCCCCTGACCCGTCCACTGTCCGGTCAGGGCACGGAACGCACCCCGACACAGAAAGGATCCCGGTCCTCTGCGGACGGCACAGCGACAAAGCCCCAACGGAATCGGAGCACGATGTGAGAATCAGACCCTTAGCCGTTCTCGCGGCCGCGGCCACGCTGCTGGTGAGCCTGTTCGTGGCCGCCCAGCCGGCGAACGCGGCCACCGTCGACACCAACGCCTGGTACGTCCTGGTCAACCGCAACAGCGGCAAGGCCCTGGACGTCTACAACCTGGCCACCAACGACGGCGCCCGCATCACCCAGTGGAGCCGCAACAACGGCACCCAGCAGCAGTGGCAGTTCGTCGACTCCGGCGGCGGCTACTACCGCATCAAGTCCCGCCACTCCGGCAAGGTGCTGGACGTCTACAACTTCTCCACCGCCAACGGCGGCTCGATCGTCCAGTGGGCCGACCTGAACGGCGCCAACCAGCAGTGGCGGCTGGCCGACAGTTCGGACGGCCACGTGAGGTTCGTCTCGCGGCACAGCAACCGGGCCCTGGAGGTGCAGGGCGCCTCCACCGCCGACGGTGCGAACATCGTCCAGTACGACGACTGGGGCGGCGCCAACCAGCAGTGGCAGCTCGTGAAGGTCGGCGGCGGCGACCCCGATCCGGGCGGCACGTGCAACCTCCCGTCGACGTACCGCTGGACGTCGACGGGCCCGCTGGCGCAGCCGAGGTCGGGCTGGGTCTCGCTCAAGGACTTCACCGTCGCCCCCTACAACGGCAGGCAGCTCGTCTACGCGACGACGCACGACACGGGCACGAGGTGGGGTTCGATGAACTTCGGCCTGTTCACCAACTGGTCGGAGATGGGCTCGGCCAGCCAGAACGCGATGAACTTCTCCGCCGTCGCGCCCTCGCTCTTCTACTTCGCCCCGAAGAACACATGGGTGCTCGCCTACCAGTGGGGCAGGACCGCCTTCTCCTACCGGACGTCGAGCGACCCCGCCAACCCGAACGGCTGGTCGTCGGAGCAGACGCTCTTCTCCGGAAGCATCTCCGGCTCCGGAACGGGCCCCATCGACCAGGCGCTCATCGGCGACGGCTCGAACATGTACCTGTTCTTCGCCGGGGACAACGGCAAGATCTACCGGGCGAGCATGCCGATCGGGAACTTCCCCGGCAGCTTCGGCACGGCCTCGACGGTGGTCATGAGCGACACGACGAACAACCTGTTCGAGGCCGTCCAGGTCTACAAGCTCCAGGGCCAGAACCGCTACCTCATGATCGTTGAGGCGATCGGCTCGCAGGGGCGCTACTTCCGCTCGTTCACGGCCACCAGCCTGAACGGTTCGTGGACACCGCAGGCCGCGACCGAGGGCAACCCCTTCGCCGGCAAGGCCAACAGCGGCGCCACCTGGACCAACGACATCAGCCACGGCGAGCTGATCCGCACCAGCGCCGATCAGACCATGACCGTCGACCCCTGCAACCTGCAGCTGCTCTACCAGGGGCGCAGCCCCAACTCCGGCGGCGACTACGGCCTGCTGCCCTACCGTCCGGGTCTGCTGACCCTGCGGCGCTGACGGCGTGACCCGGGTCCGGCTCGGGTGGAGCCGGCGCGGCGGGCTCGGTGGAAGGCCGAGCCCGCCCGGGTCGCGCAGGAACACCAGCGCCCCTACGGCGACGGCACCAGCGTGATCATCTGGGACTGCCACGGTCAGAGCGACCAGAAGTGGCGCTTCAACCCCGACGGGAGCATCACCGCCCTCGGCGCGGGCAAGTGCCTGGACGTGACCGGCAACTCCACCGCCAACGGCGTCCACCTCCAGATCTGGACGTGCAGCGGCGCCGCCAACCATCGCTGGACCCGCGTCTGACACGCCTGCGGTCCGGGCGGTCCCCAGGAGACCGCCCGGACGGTACGTCAGGCGGCGCCCAGGCTCCACTTCTGGTTGCCGCCGCCGTGGCAGGAGTAGAGCTGGAGGCGGGTGCCGTTGCCCGTCCCGGCGGCGTCCAGGCACAGCCCCGACTGCACGCCGACGATCGTCCCGTCCGGGCCGACGCGCCACTTCTGGTTGGCGCCGCCCCAGCAGGAGTAGAGCTGGATCCTGGCCCCGTTGCCCGTCCCGGCCGCGTCCAGGCACTTGCCGCCGAGAACCCGCAGCTCCTGGGACGAGGTGAGGGCCCAGCGCTGGTTGGCGCCTCCGTGGCAGTCCCAGAGCTGGGGCTGCGTGCCGTCAGCGGTGCTCGAGTTCGGCACGTCCAGGCAGCGCCCGGAGGCGACGCCCCTGATCCGGCCGTCACCGCCGGAGGTGGGGCTCGGGGTGGGTGTCGGGGTCGGTGTGGAGGTCGGTGTGGGCGTGGGACCGGTGCCGTCGAGGCCGAAGAACCGGATCGCGTGCGCGGCCATCCCGGGGTGCGGCAGGTTGTGCCCGGCTCCGCTGACGGTGTAGGCCTCGACCTGGCCGGACCCGTAGACCCTCCGCGTCCAGCTTGACTGCGGGCTGGTGGTCGAGGTGGGCGTCCGGCTCACCCCGTGCACGTCGGTCCACTGGTCGACCTCCTTCTGCAACATGCTGAAGTTCAGCACGTCGTCCGCGGTGCCGTGCCAGGCCATCAACCGGGGCCGGGGGCCGGTGTAGCCCGGGTGGGCGTTGCGGACCAGGTCGCCCCACTGCTGCGGTGCCCGGTCGTTGCAACCGGGCGGGCCGAGACAGCCGAAGGGCACACCGGCGAAGGGGGCGCCGGCCCTGAACACGTCGGGATAGGTGGCGAGCAGGTTGACGGTCTCCATCGCGCCGGAGGAGAAACCGGTGGCGAACACCCTCGCGGGGTCACCGTTGTGGCGCCGCACGACGTAGTCCACCATCGACACGATCGAGACGGGGTCGCTGCCGCCTCCGTGCCGGAGCGCTTCAGCGGACCACACGTCGAAGCAGTTCGACAGGCCGTTGGCGCTCTTGTTGGCCTGCGGATAGATGACGACGAAGCCGTACCGGTCCGCCAGGGACGCGAACTCCGTCTGTTGGTGGAACTGGGTCGCCTGGCCGTTGCAGCCGTGCATCGCCACCAGGATGCCGGGACGCGCGGCCACGTTGTCGGGGACGTAGAGGTGCATCTGGATGTTGCCGGGGTTCGCTCCGAAGTCGCCGATCCGGGTCAACGTCGCCGCCCTCGCCTTGGGCGCCGCGGCGACGAGACCGGCCAGGACGGTGATCAGCGCAGCGACCACTGCGGTGACCACCGTCCCGGCCCCGATCGGCACCGGCTGGTGCCGTTTCATGATCTGACCTCTCAGCCCCGGTTCCAGGCCCACTTCTGGTTGCTGCCGCCCCAGCAGGAGTAGGTCTGCAGCAGGGCGCCGTTAGCGGTGCCGGCGGCGTCGAGGCACTGGCCCGACTGGACGTTCACGATCGAGCCGTCCGAGTTGACGCGCCACTTCTGGTTGTCGCCGCCCCAGCAGGAGTAGATCTGCACCTTGGCGCCGTTACCGGAGCCGGCGGCATCCAGGCACTTGTTGCCGTAGACGCGGATCTCCTGTGCGGACGTGTAGGACCACCGCTGGTTGGAGTTGGAGTGGCAGTCCCACAGCTGGACCTGCGTGCCGTCGGTCGTCGTGGCGCTCGGCACGTCCACGCACCGCCCGGATGCCGTGCCCCGGATCTGTCCCGCGCCACCGGGGTCCTGCGTGGGCGTCACGGTCGGCGTGGCCGTGGGGTCCGGACCCGGGCCCGCGTTGTTGAGGGCGTTCAGGACGGAGTTGTACGCGGCCTTCTTGTTGCCGTTGCTGTCGAAGAGCAGCGGGCTGGTGTTGGCGCCGAGCCAGGAGTCGCTGTCGCGGACCCCCCAGACCGTGATGCCGGTACAGCGCGGCACCGCCAGGCAGTCGTTGACGACGTTGGCGTACGTGGTGGCCGAGCCGCCCTGGATGTCCAGCTCGGTGATCTGCACGTCGACGCCCAGGTCCGCGAAGCGCTGGATGGTCGTGCGGTAGTTGCTGTTGTAGGGGCTGTCGTTGTTGAAGTGCGACTGCAGGCCGACGCAGTCGATCGGCACGCCGCGCTGCTTGAAGTCGCGGACCATGTTGTAGACGCCCTGGGTCTTGGCCCAGTTCCAGTTGTCGATGTTGTAGTCGTTGTAGCAGAGCTTGGCGGCCGGGTCGGCGGCCCGCGCGGTGCGGAAGGCCACCTCGATCCAGTCGTTGCCGGTGCTCTGCAGGTTGGAGCTGCGCCGGCCACCGGAGTTGCCGTCGGCGTAGGCCTCGTTGACGACGTCCCAGGCGTAGATCTTGCCCTTGTAGTGCCCCATCACGCCGTTGATGTGGTTGATCATCGCCTGGCGGAGGCTGCTGCCGGAGAGCGCCCGCATCCACTCCGGCTGCTGGGAGTGCCAGGCGAGCGTGTGACCGCGCACCCGCTTGCCGTTCTGCACCGCCCAGTTGTAGACCCGGTCGCCGGCGCTGAAGTTGAACTGGCCCCGGTTGGGCTCCGTGGCGTCGATCTTCATCTCGTTCTCGGCAGTGATCATGCCGAACTCGCGGTTCGCGATCGAGGTGTACGTCGAGTCGCCCAGCTTGCCGTTGGCGATGGCCGTACCGAAGTACCGGCCGCTCTGCTGAGCGGCGGCGTGCAGCGTGTTCTCCGCCGCGTTCGCGGGAGCTGACACCGTCAGCGCCGCGCCGACGATGCCCACGGCACCCACGGCGCCCACGATCTTACGGAGAGTGCTGGAACGTTTGTACGCGGATGAAGGTGAAGACTTCATACCCATGCCTGACTCCACACTGAAATCACGAGAAGAGGGATATGCGGGAACCCGGCGAACGACGCCGCGCTCCGGACCGGAGGCGCACACCACGATGGCGTCATGACCGGCGGCCCTCGCCGATCACCACATCAGACAGGGCCGACCGCCTCGGAGATCAGTGTGGAAACGCAACCGAAATATGTCAACACCTCGGCGAAATTTTCGGGACGACCGAACCGGAGGCGAGGCCCAACAATCGGCGTCATGGAGTCACAACAGGCCCCATGCAGAACAAGATGACAGAAGCCTGGCGATACCGATGGTGAAACTTTCACGATTCGATCGCAAGTTGCGGAGCCGAAGGTGGGCCGTACAGGTGGGCGACAGCCACCCGACGGAGCCGGCCCTGAACCGCCGTCCCTTGACGGCGACCCGGGCCGCTGTGTTTACTCGCCGCCATCACCACCAAGACACAGGGGTGTCGAAGGAGGGCTGCACGCATCATGTTAGCGCTAACATGGGTCCCCGCCCATGGGATGCGCAAGGCCGCCAAGCCTGGGTGACACCACGCGCCCGGGTCTCTCCCCGCCGCCGCTCCGCCTCCACCCGGAAGGCGGAGCGGCCGGGCGAGCCGAAAGGGACGGCGCCTTCTCTCGGATTCGGATCCCCGCGTCATGCGGGGGAGCCGAAACGCCGAGATCCCGCCCGATCGAGGTGATCGGGCGGGATCTCGGCGACTTCCCTCAGGCCGTCTCGAGAACGGCCCCGAGTGGAGCTATGGGGATTCGAACCCCAGACCTCCTCCATGCCATGGAGGCGCGCTACCAGCTGCGCCATAGCCCCTTGCGATGCAGAGAAATACTAGCCCACTCCGGTCCCCCCTCGCGCCACCGTTCCCCCGGCGGGGAGGATCTTCCCCGCCGTGTCACGCGCGGGCGCCCGTGATACGTCTGTGTACTCGAGACGCTGTCCCCCCTGGAGCGGGCGGTGTTCGTGCTCAGGGAGGCGTTCGGCCTGCCGTACGCGGAGATCGGCGAGGCGGTCGGCCGTACGCGTGAACGGCGCCCCCGCGGCCGTGGTGGCCGCCGGGGGACGGCCCATCTCCGTACTCTCCCTGCTCGTCCGGGACGGCCTGCCGGAGGGCGGACCCGTGATCGTCGCCACCTCCCTGGACGCGGCCGGGAACCTGCTCGGGGACGGGTCGCTGCGCTGGGAGAGCGGCCGGGCGGTCCTGCTCGACCTCGGTCTCGTCAGGAGCCCGCGGGACGCCTTGGCGTCTGGCTGGCGGGCGACTCGGTCGCGGCCCCCGGAGAGGCCGGGCCCGCACATCTCGCGTGCCGTCCGCCGCTCCGAGACCGCTGGAGACGGTGCGGGCCGCGGCCTGCGCCGCCCCCGAGGAGGCGCAGGCCGCGGCCGGGCGGGAGAGGTCAGCGGGCCGAGGCCCGCTCGTCCTCCAGGTAGCGGGCGCGGCCGGCGTACCAGCCCGCGGCGAGCTGCACGGTGACCACCGCGAGCAGGAGCAGGAAGGGGAGCGTCCAGCCTCCGGTCGCCTCGTGCATCACACCGACGACCAGGGGGCCCGCACCCGCGATGAGGTATCCGGCGCTCTGCCCGAAGGCGGACAGCGCGGCGGTGGCCTCGGGGGTGCGGGTGCGCAGGGCGAGCATGGTCAGCGCGAGCGGGAAGGACCCCATCCCGATGCCGACCAGGACGGCGAAGATCCAGGCCAGGGCGGCCGGAGCCAGCCAGAGGCCGAGGAAGCCGGCCAGGTAGAAGGCGACGAACGCCGCCACCGCCGGCCGCTGGTCGGCGAACCTGGAGGCGAGCGAGGGCGTGATCATCGAGACCGGGATGCCGATCGCGGTGAAGACGCCCAGCACCAGCCCCGCCTGCCCCGAGGTGTAGCCGCCGTCGACCAGGATCTGGGGCAGGAAGCCGAACATGATGTAGGCCACCATGCTCTGGGTGCCGAAGTAGGCGGTGACCGACCAGGCCAGCCTGCTGCGGAGCAGCGTGCGCAGGCCGAGGCGGCCGGCGCCGGTGTCCTTGTCCGGTTCGCTGCGCAGCAGGACGAGCCATGGCAGGGCGGCGACGGCGGCCAGCGCCCCCCATACGCCGAGCGCGAGATGCCAGTTGCCGTCGGCGGCCCGCTCGATCGGCACGGTCGCCGCGGCGGCGAGCATGGTGCCGACCGCGAGCGCGGTGGTGTAGACCGTGGTCATGGTCCCGGCCCTGCCGGGGAAATGGCGTTTGATCAGCGTGGGGATGAGCACGTTGCCCACCGCGCCGCCGGACAGCGCCAGCGCGCTGCTGAACAGGAAGAGCTCGGCGGAGGCCGCCAGCGCGCGGATCACCAGGCCGGTTCCGAGCGCGAGGAGGGCGAGCAGCAGCAGCCGGTGCTCGCCCGTCCTGCGGGCCAGGGCCGGGGTCGCCGCGCCGACGGTGGCGAAGATGAGCACCGGGAGGGTGGTGAGCAGCCCGATTCCGGCGCCGGACATGCCGAGGCCGGCCGAGATCTCGTCCAGGACCGGGCCGACGCTGGTGACCGCGGTGCGCAGGTTCAGTGCGGCGAGGACGATTCCCAGCACGAGCAGCCAGGTCAGAGATCCTGCCGCCTCCCCTGTGCGGCCCCGGGTCTCCTGGGTGAGCACGCTCATGCGGGTTCGGTCCTCCCGATTCAGATCAAAAATTCATGGGATGATTGGCTGACTCCAACTGTAACAGGACCGAAATTCACATTTGTTCCTGACAATGCAGATCCCTGACACCATGGAAGCCCGGGCCCCTCTCTTCTGACAGAGAGGAACCCGGGCTCCTTCGTTCGGCTCAGCGCCCCTTCGGCGTCCTCAGGGACGCCCGGAGGCCCGCGGAGGCCGTCAGAGGCCCTGGCCCGGCGTGGTCGGCGGCAGGCCGCCGCCGAGCAGCGGGTCGGCGCCGCGGTCCTGCGGACCCGGAACGTCCCCGCGCCACGCGCCGGTCTCGGCGCCGCGCGACTCGATGAACGCCTTGAAGCGTTCCAGGTCGCCCTTGACCCGGACCCGGACGATCTGGAGCCAGTCGCCGACCGTCTCGACGAAGCCCTCCGGGTCGTACTCCATCTGGAGCGTGACCCGGGTGGTGTCCGGGGTCAGGTGATGGAAGGTCACCACGCCCGCCTGGTGCGGCCGGTCGACGGACTTCCAGGCCACCCGCTCGTCGGGGTGCTGCTCGGTGATCTCCGCCTCGAACTCGCGGCGGACGCCGGCGATCTCCACGATCCACGCCGTCCGGGTGTCGCCCAGCTGCTTGACCGACTCGACGCCTTCCATGAACTCGGGAAAGCTCTCGAACTGCGTCCACTGGTTGTACGCCGTGCGGATCGGCACGTTCACGTCGATGGACTGTTCGATCGTGCTCACAGTCTGCCTCCCTTGTTTGCGGTTGGGGAGGCTGGACTGCCCAGCGGCGCTCCGGGCTAACTACTTACGGCGAGAAAGCCAATAAAGACCCAGGACAGGAAGGACGAGCGGGATGAAAACGTAACCGCTCCCGAAACCTGACCAGACCGTTGCCTTCGGGAACGCCTCCGGATCCACCAGGCTCAGCGTGCCCACGATCAGCACCCCGGCCAGCTCGATGCCGCACGCCGTCAGCGCCAGGCGGCGCATCCCCCGGCCCAGTGCCACGGCCAGCAGGAGGTAGACCGCCGCGGCGAAGGCCGACAGCGTGTAGGCCAGCGGAGCCTCGCCGAACTGCCGTGAGATCTGCACCGCCGCCCGTGCTCCGGCGGCCAGCGCGAAGACCCCGTAGACCGCGACCAGTACCCGGCCCGGCCCGGCGCCCGTCGCGTGCCCGCCGTCCACCGCCCGGCTCTCCTCTGCCCGGCTCTCCTGTCCGCGTCCGGTCATCCCATCCCCTGCCAGATCTGCAGCATCCGTCCGACCATGCCGGGGATCGCGAAACCCGCGACCGCGATCACCGCGGGACCCCAGCGGGAGCGCTCGCCCACGCCCCAGAACGCGGCGACCGGAGGGATCACCACGGTGCCCGCCGTGTAGCCGATCAGCGTGGCCGTGTCGGCCGGGCCCTCTCCCCCGACCAGCGCGGCGACCACGAATCCGGCCTGGACGAGCAGGCCGACCTCGAGCACGCCCAGCGCGACGAGGAGCACGGTGCCCATCGACTTGTTCAGCGCGGTCGTCAGCAGGCTCACCAGCGCGATCACCAGCGCGAACACGATCAGACCGGTGGCGAGCGGCCCGATCATCGGAACACCCTGAGGTTTGCGGACATGGCAGACAGGGTACTGCCCGCCTGCCCCGCCCTCCGATCCGAGGCGCGTACGCTGGAGGGCGTGGAGATGATCCTGGTCAGCGCCTGCCTGATGGGACGGAAGGTCCGCTACGACGGAGCCGCCAAGACGAGTGGTGACGCCCTGCTGGCCCAGTGGCGGCAGGAGGGACGGCTCGTCCCGTTCTGCCCGGAGGTCTCCGGCGGGCTGCCCGTCCCCCGCCCGGCCGCGGAGATCTCCGGCGGGGCCGGAGGGGCGGCCGTGCTCGCGGGCACCGCCAGGGTGCTGGCCGCCGACGGGACGGACGTCACCGAGGAGTTCCTCGCGGGGGCCCGGGCCGCGCTGACCGCGGTGAGATCGGCGGGCGCCCGGATCGCGGTCCTGAAGGAGGGCAGCCCCTCCTGCGGGAGCCTGGCCGTCTACGACGGCGCCTTCCGCGGCCGCCTGCTTCCGGGCCGGGGCGTCACCACCGCGCTGCTGGAGGAGCACGGCGTGGCGGTCTTCGGCGAGGACCGCATCGCCGACGCCGCCGTACGGCTCCGCGAACTCGAACAGCGGTGACCTCCGGGCGGTGATCCGGCGGCGTGATCCTCCGCCCGCGGTCAGAACTCCCAGACGTCGGTGCGGTTCTCGTGCCCGATGCAGAAGGCCGACGAACCGTGCGCCCCCTGGACCAGGTCCACCCGGATCCACCCGTCGGCCTGGGAGACCTTCGTCTCATAGCCCGCGTTGGGCGCGGCGGAGACCAGCCGGCAGATCCCGTTCTCGATGACGAACGACACCGAGCCGCCCTTCACGTTCACCACTCGCACGTTCGCCTCCGAGGCCGCCTTGGCCTCGGGAGCCTTGGACGCCGGAGCCTTGGACGCCGGGGCCTTGGACGCCGGGGCCTTGGTCGCCGACGACTTGGGCGCGGACGAGGTCCGGGCGGCCGTCGGCTCGGGGGCCGGGGCTGCCTCGGTCTGCGGGCTGCCGGAGCTCTTCGGCCTGCTCGGCGAGCGGGTCGCCGGCGGAGCGGAGCCGGTGGCCCGGCTCACCGGTCCGGCGGTGCCCGTCGGCCCGGGAGTGGCCGGAGGGCGGGTCCGGTCGTGCTCCTCCGGCTCCTCGGAGCGCGCGGTCGCGACCGGCGTGCCCACACCCGCGGTCGATCCGGTGGGCGCCCCGACGGGAAGCGCAGCCGCCCCGGTCCGCCCGTTCACGGCACTGAGCGGCTCGATCCTCATGTCGTCGACGACCTCGCTGCGCAGCACGTCGCGGACACCGAACCAGGCGACCCACGTCGCCAGCACGGTGGCGCCGAGCCACACCGCGATGAATCCCAAGCTCTGCCGCATGCGGTGAATTATTACCCTAGATGCCTGTTTGTTCACTACGGTTACGCCCCATGGCGACCGTTCTCGTGGTGGAAGACGACGAGTACGTACGCTCCGCGATCATCCAGGAACTGAGCAGGCGCCGACACGCCGTGCGCAGCGCGGGGCGTGCTCTCGACGCGTTGCGGGAGATCACCCAGCATCCCCCGGACGCGGTGATCCTCGACCTCGGCCTGCCCGACCTGGACGGCTCGGAGGCGCTGAAGATGGTGCGCAGCGTCTCCAGCGTCCCGGTGATCGTGGCCACCGCCCGGGACGACGAAGCGGAGATCGTCCGCCTGCTGCAGGCCGGGGCGGACGACTACCTGGTCAAACCGTTCTCCGGGGACCATCTGAACGCCCGGCTGGAGGCGGTCCTGCGGCGCGCGCGGCCCGCCGGACCGTCGAAGGTGGTCCGCGCGGGAGGACTCGCCGTGGACCTCGACCGGCGGGAGGCCGCCGTGGACGGCGTGCCGCTCACGCTGACCCGCCGGGAGTTCGACCTGCTGGCCTACCTCGCGGCCGGCGACCGGGTCGTCTCCCGCAAGGAGCTGCTCGCCGAGGTGTGGCAGCAGTCCTACGGCGACGACCAGACCATCGACGTCCACCTGTCCTGGCTGCGCCGCAAACTCGGTGAGAGCGCCTCCGCGCCCCGCTACCTGCACACCGTGCGCGGAGTCGGCGTCATGCTGGTCACCCCGCGATGAGGCGGACCCTCGCGCTGCTCGCACTCGCCGGCGCGTCGATGATCGCCCTGGCCTTCCTCATCCCCTTGGGGATCATCGTCAAGGAGATCGCCCACACCAGGGCCATCTCCGAGGCCGAACGGCAGGCCTCGGCACTCGTCCCGGTACTGGCGATCACCCTCGACCCGAACCGGCTCCCCCACGCGCTGGCCAGCAGCGGCGCCCGGGACCGCATCGCCGTACACCTGCCGGGCGGCGGCACGGTCGGCACCGTCCGCGCACCCACCGCGACCGTGGCCGCGGTCTCCCGGCTGACCAGGGCCGACACCGTCGAGACCGGCACCGGCTATCTCCTACTGCGTCCGGTCGCCCTGGACGGCGGACGGACCGTGGTCGTCGAGGTCTTCGTGCCCGCCGAGGAGCTGACCCGGGGCGTCGCCCAGTCGTGGGCGGTGCTGGCCGGGCTCGCCGTGGTGCTGGCCGCGGGCTCGGTGCTGGTCGCCGACCGGCTGGGCGTACGCATGGTGCGGGCGCCGGCGGCTCGGCCGGGCCGCGAGCTCGCTGGGCGCCGGGGACCTCAGCGTCCGCATCCGGCCCGAGGGACCGCCCGAGCTCATCGCCGCGGCGGAGGCCTTCAACACCATGGCCGACCGGGTCGTGCAGCTGCTCGCCGCCGAACGCGAGATGGCCGCCGACCTGTCGCACCGGCTCCGCACCCCGCTGACCGCCCTGCGGCTCAGCCTCGACCACCTGGGTCCCGAGGCGGAGCCGAGCCGCCACTCCCTCAGCCGGCTGGAGTCCGAGGTCGACCAGATCATCGCGGCGGCCCGCGCCCCCTCCCGCGCCCCGGAGGTCGTCTCCTGCGACGCGGCCGAGGTGCTGCGCGAGCGGCTCACCTTCTGGTCCGCCCTCGCCGAGGACCAGCAGCGGCCGTGGGAGCTGATCGGCGCGGACGCGCCCGTCCGCGTCCCGGTCCCGGCGGCCGAGCTCAGCGCCGTCGTGGACGCCCTGCTCGGCAACGTCTTCCGGCACACCCCCCAGGGCACCGCCTTCACCGTGACCCTGCACCAGGGCTCCGGCACCGTGGGCGTGCTCATCGCCGACGCGGGACCGGGCATCCCCGACCCGGCGGCGGCGCTGCGGCGCGGGGCCAGCGGCGCGGGCTCCACCGGCCTCGGCCTGGACATCGCCCGCCGGCTCGCGGAGTCCTCGGGAGGCGACCTGAGGATCGACGCCTCATCCCTCGGCGGCGCCCGGGTCCAGCTCTGGTTCCGCACCGACGTCCGCGACCGCACGCCGCGCACCACCCGGCGCCTGGTCGGCAGCCGCTGGTCCCGCCGGAACGCCGGCGTCTGAGAACCGGGTGAGCGGAGATGGTGACCAGACCTGCTGGATCGCTGCGGTTCGATCCGAAGGAGGCCCGCTCGGGGACGAGCCTACGGCGTGCCGGGAAGCCGGACGGTGACGAGGAGACCGCCGTTGGGACGGGGTGCGAGGTCGAGGGTCCCGTCGTGAGCGCGGACGATGCTGTGCACGATGGCGAGGCCGAGGCCGGCGCCGACGTGTCCGTCGGTGCGTACGCGTTCTGTTCCGCGCTGGAAGGGTTCGGTGAGGGTCGCTACCAGGTCCGGTGAGAGCGGGCGACCCGTGTTCTCGACCCGCAGCACGCTGGTGCCGCTGTGCGCTTCGGTGTGGACCGTCACGGTGCCGCCGGTGGGAAGGTTGTGGACGATGGCGTTCTGGACGAGGTTCGTCGCCATCCGCGCCAGGAGTTCGGCGGAGCCGCTGGTCTGGGCCGCCACGCCGGTGACGTCGAGCGTGATCCGGCGCCGTTCGGCGAGGGAAAGGAGCGTTTCGGCGGCTTCTTCGGCGATCAGGGAGAGGTCGACGCCCTCGGGGGTGAAGTTTCCGCGGTCGCCGCGGCTGAGCAGCAGGAGGGCCTCGGTGAGATCGATCGCCCGCTGATTGACGGCGTGCAGGCGTTCGATGAGCTCGTCCCGGTGCCGCGCGGGGTCTTCGCGGGCGACGTCGAGGAGCGTCCGGCTGATGGCCAGCGGGGTGCGCAGTTCGTGGGAGGCGTTCGCGGCGAACCTCTGCTGCTCGGCGACGTGGGATTCGAGCTGTTCGAGCATCGAGTCGAACGCGTCGGAGAGTTCGCGGAACTCGTCCTGGCGGCCCTCCATGCGAATCCGGTGGGACAGTGATCCGTCCGCGGCCATGCGTGTGGCAGCTGTGATGCGGGTCAGCGGCGCGAGCATCCGGCCGGCGAGCATCCAGCCGCCCAGCAGGCCGAATATCAGCAGGAAGGCCAGCACTGCGGCTGCTCTCGGGGCGAAGGCGCGGAGCAGGTCGGAGCGGTTCGGCACGAACATCACGGGGAGACGGGAGCGGCCGGGGGCGGACATCTCAGGGTTGTCGATCACCTCGGGTACGTAACGCAGCAGGAAGACCCACACTGTGACGAGGAGCAAGGCGCCTGCCAGCATGACGAACCCGGCATAGCTGAGGGTCAGTTTGAGGCGGACGCTCAAACCGGGCTTCCTATCCACGGTCGCCTTCCTCACACCCGGTGCCGGGTGCTGTGTCGATGCGGTAGCCGACGCCGGGCACGGTGGCGATGAGCCATGGTTCACCGAGTCGTTTGCGCAGGGCGGAGACGGTGATGCGGACGGCGTTGGTGAGGGGGTCGGCGTTGGCGTCCCAGGCCCGCTCCAGTAGGTCTTCGGCGCTGACGACCCCGCCTTCGGCGGCGACGAGGACTTCGAGCACGGCGAACTGCTTGCGGGTGAGCGCGACGTAGCGTCCGTCGCGGAAGACCTCCCGGCGGAAGGGGTCGAGCCGCAGGTCCGCGATCTCGCGGACCGGGGGCCGGGCGTGTGCGCGTCGGCGGTCGAGCGCCCTCAGCCGCAGGACGAGTTCCCGCAGTTCGAACGGTTTGGTGAGGTAGTCGTCGGCGCCGAGCTCGAACCCGGAGGCCTTGTCGTCGATCCGGTCGGCGGCGGTGAGCATGAGGATCGGGATGCCGCTGCCGGAGGCGACGATGCGGCGGGCGATCTCGTCGCCGGAGGGGCCGGGGATGTCGCGGTCGAGGACCACGAGGTCGTAGGAGTTGACGCTGAGCAGTTCCAGGGCGCAGTCGCCGTCGCCGGCGATGTCGGCGGCGATCGCCTCCAGCCGCAGACCGTCACGGACGGCTTCGGCGAGGTAGGGCTCGTCCTCCACGATCAGTACGCGCATGCTGGAAGCCTAGGGTCGGCGCAGAATAGTGCCGACGCCGCCGCAACGGGCACGCGACTCAGCTCGCCGGTGCCGGTGCGGGGCGAGACCGGTCCGACGGCGCTTCCGCCGCAGTGCGCCACCAGCGGCGCGACGCCAGCGCGGCCAGCGCGGCGCCGGCGGCGTTGACCAGGACGTCGTCCACGGAGGACACCCGGTCCAGGCGGAAGACGTACTGTGCGGTCTCGACCAGGACCGAGCAGCCCGCCCCGAGCGCCAGGATCCGCGGCACGGACGCCAGCGCCGCGCACCGCATCGGGGCGAAGAACCCCAGCGCCGCGAAGACCAGCAGGTTGCCGCCGATGCCGATCGGCCCCATCGTGGCCAAGTCCCGCAGGGGGATCAGGCTCACCCTGCCGGGGACGACGCCGGCCCCGGCGCCCGGGATCATCGTCATCCATAGGAACGGCACCGTCCCGTAGACCATGCCCACCTCGGCCAGCGACGTCCGCCACGCCGATGCGCCGCCGACGGTACGCCGCCGGTGCGCCAGAGCCCACACCAGCAGAGCCGCCAGGGGCAGTCCGACCAGCGTCATGAGCACCACGCCGTTCTCGGTGTCGTAGCAGCCGTGCCACCGTCCGGCCATGCACTGCGGAGCGGACATCAGGAGCGGCCGGCGCAGGGCGAACGCGATGCTCGCCAGGCCGAGGACCGCCAGACCGGCGAGCACGATCCTGCGGGTGCGGCGGAGCGGTGCTGACGGGGATGTGCTCTGGTTCATGCCCCCATCAGAGACGAGGGGCCGTTGCGGCGGCGTATGCGATTTTCCATACATCCGCGATACACGGAATCCGAGCGTCGTTGCCGGGCACCTCGGCTGCGACCAAGCCCCGGAGCCGGCTGTCGACGCTGACGGGCAACCGGTCCGTGACCAGCCCTTCTGCCGCCGGATCGCCTCAGCCGCCACCCCCACCGCCGGGCGAAGCCCCGGTGACGGCCTGCGTCTCCCGCCCGATCATCTCCACCAGCGGCACGCCGTCGCAGTTGCCGAGGATGACGCCGACCCAGCCGGTGTCCGGGTAGATGCTCCAGTTGGCGCAGACGCCCGGGTTGCCACCGGCGCGCTGGATCACCCACTGGCCGCCGACGATTTCAGCCGAAGGCCCGTACGTGCCGAACGAGGCCGGGCTCAGGGGGATCTTGGCCGCGGTGAGTACGCCGGCCCAGGGCCGCTCCAGCAGCGTGCCGTCGCTCAGCGCGCGGGCGAACCGGATCAGGTCCGGTGCGGTGGCGAAGCCGCCGTCGCCGAGGGCGTCGATGAAGGCGCGGCCCGGGTTCCTGCCCCGCATGTACGGGAAAGGACTGCCCTTGTCCAGATTGCGGACCGCATCCACATGCCTGCCGTCGGCCAACGTCATGTACGGGTGCGCGATGCGTTTGTCGGTGAGCCACCGCGACCTGGTGTAGAACGCCGAACCCGTCATGCCGCAGCGCCGGAAGATGTTCTCCTCGACGTAGTCCCAATAGGACTTGCCGCTCACGGCCTCCACGATCAGCGCGGGAATGGCGGTCTCGGCACCGGCGTGAAACGCATTGGGAACTCCGGGGGTGCCCACCAGCTTCGATTGCCGCGCCCACCGCTCTCGGTACTCGTGGACCTCGTCTCGGCTCTGAAAGACCCGTTGAATGTCCTCTTCGGGGGTGTTCATCCCAGAAGTGCCGGAGAGCATGTGGTGGATGGTCACCTTCTCGGCGATGTCCTTGGCGAAGCCCTTCAGTTTCAGGTCGCCCACCGTGTCCGTCAGCTTCAGTTCCCCCTGCTGCGCCAGCTGCAGGACGGCCACCGCGTTGAACGGCTTGCCCGCCGAGCTAAGGGTGAACGCGGTGCCCTCGTGGTTGCGGATTCCCTTCTCTCTGTCGGCCATTCCGTAGCTGCGCGAAAGCACCGTCCGGCCTCGATGGGACAGCATCACCACGCCGGAGAACTTGCCCTCGGCGGCCAGCCGCGCCACATACCGGTCGTAGGCTCCGCCGGGCCGGGCGCCCAGGGGGATCCGGTCGCGCCCGGACGAGTCTGCGCGACCGATCCCAGCGCCCACCAGCGGCACGGCGGCCACCGCTCCGGCGGTCGCCAACCCGCCCCATTTGACCAGCCGCCGCCGGCCGATATCACGTGCGGCATCCGAACTCATGATCACGATCCTTTCCCTGCCGGCGAATCCGGCGCCGGCCGTGATGCGCTCTGGCTCATTCCCGCACTTAATACGCACGACCGTTGCAGTGGCGTATGCGATTTTCGATACGCCCGCGATACGCGTTCCAGGAAGACCCCTCGCCCAGCCGGTCCGGTGCGTACTTGATCTTCAGGACCTTGCGCTCGGTGACCGTCATGCCGTCGGCGAACACGGCGGGACGCGTGGCGAGATCAGTGATCAGGTCATACGGTTCATCCGGGATCTTGCCGCGCAGTTCCTCGAACACCTCCGCGGCCATCGCACCCGCTCGGAAGAGCCTGCCCATGGTCACGCCATCCGGAGAAAACGACGAGATCCCGCCCGATCGGAGTGATCGGACGGGATCTCGTCAACTATCTGCAGGCCGTCTCGAGAACGGCCCTGGGTGGAGCTATGGGGATTCGAACCCCAGACCTCCTCCATGCCATGGAGGCGCGCTACCAGCTGCGCCATAGCCCCTGGTCACCGCTCCGAGTGCTCTCGTCGCGGCGCTCCGGAAGCATATAGGGACATCGTCCCGTTCACCTAATCGACGCCCGTACGGCTCGCGCCCGTCACCCGGGGCGAGCCGTACGGCCAGGCGATCAGGTCCGCGTGGCCTCGGGGCTGTCGTCGCTCTGGACCGGCTCGGGCAGCGTCCCGGCGTTGTGCTCCATCAGGCGCCAGCCCTTGCGTCCCTCCTCCAGCACCGACCACGAGCAGTTGCCCAGGCCGCCCAATGCCGGCCAGTGCTCCTGGGGCAGGCCCATCAGCTTGGCGACGCCGAGCCTGATCGCGGCTCCGTGGGAGACCACGACCAGCAGCCCGTCGGGCTCCAGCCGGGCGGCCCAGCGGCGGACCGCGGCCGACACCCGTTCGGCGACGTCGGCGACGTCCTCTCCGCCCGGAGCCTCCCAGGCGGCGAACTCGCGGGGCCAGCCGGTGGAGATCTGCTCCCGGGTGAGCCCCTCCCACTCGCCGCCGCCGCGCTCGCGCAGGTCCTTGTCCACGGCCACGTCCAGGCCGGTGACCTCGCCCAGCGCCCTGGCGGTGTGCAGGGCGCGCTGGAGATCGGAGGAGACGATCATGTCGGGGCGCAGGTAGGCGAGCAGCCCGGCGGCACGGGCCGCCTGGGCGGCGCCGGTCTCGTCCAGCGGGATGTCGGTGTGCCCCTGGAACCGCCGCTCGACGTTCCACAGCGTCTGGCCGTGCCGCAGGCACACGACACGGCGGCTCATGCAGCCCCCCGCCGGGAGGTGTGAGCCGCCGTACGGCCGTGCTCGGCGGCGCTCGTGCGCCTCAGCCTCACAGAGCGTCCTCCGGCGCCGCCGGCCGGGCACGCTGCGCGGCGACCTGCGTCACGCTGTCCGGCAGGGCGATGGCGGGGCAGTCCTTCCAGAGGCGCTCGAGCGCGTAGAAGGTGCGGTCCTCCTCGTGCTGGACGTGCACGACGATGTCGATGAAGTCGAGCAGGACCCAGCGGCCCTCGCGCTCGCCCTCGCGGCGGACCGGCTTGACATCGGCCTCGACCCGCAGCCGCTCCTCGATCTCGTCGACGATGGCGCGGACCTGGCGGTCGTTGGTGGCGGAGCAGAGCAGGAACGCGTCGGTGATGACGAGCTGGTCGCTCACGTCATAGGCGAGGATGTCGTCGGCCAGTTTGTCGGCCGCCGCCTCGGCGGCGATCCTGACGAGCTGGACGGATCTGTCGGTTGCGGTCACGGTGTGGGTCAGTCCTCCGGTAGTCGGCGCTGTCACCCCTAAGGATGCCCGGCACGGCCCGCGGTGAAAGCGGGCAGTCAGTACAACGCCTATCGTGTGCCACCCGATTCCACACCGCAAACCGATTGCCGGGGCGGCCGGAGCGCGGACCGCGCCCGCCCGGCTCCGCCCGCGCCGGTGGGAGGCCTCCGAAGCGGCGACCGCGCCCTCCGGCGGCGGGGAAGGCGGAGACGGAGCCGAGGACGTTCAGTCCCGGTCGTTCAGGGCCGCCAGGTCGAGGACGTTGCAGACGCCCGCCGTCCTCCACTGGAGGTACCCGGCGTGGGAGATGCCCACCTCCTCCGCCTTGCCCGGGAGGCGCACCGCCGTACGCGTCCGCGCGTCGAGGAGCCAGCCGGTCCCGCCCTCGCGCCACGCCGCGAAGCGCCCGTGCCGCGAGACGGCGACGCCCCCGGCGCGCGGGCCGATGCCGGCGACGGTGCCGTCGCCGTACTCCAGGAGGTCCCGGTCCTCGTCCACCCGGGCGATGTAGGAGGCTGGATCGGGAACGCCGCGCCTGGTGCCGTCCGGGCCGTAGCGGGCCGGCGAGCCGGTGAAATCATCCGGATCAGCTGAATCCGACACAGGGACGGGAGATTTCGCGAGGAAGCCGTCGCCCTCCCAGGCGATGTCGTACAGTCCCCTCCGCCACAGCCGGGGGGCCTGGTCGCCGGGGCCCATGCGGTAGACGCCCACGTCTCCCGGGTCGCCGGAGGCGCACGCGGAGAAGTAGAGCTCTCCTCGGTGGAAAGCGAGGTCGACGGGGTACCGCCAGCCCCTCCCGCAGTACCCCGCAGGACCGCCCCAGGTGTTCATGACCTCTCGGGTCAGGCCGGTGCGGAGGTCGGTGGCCTCGAGGATCCACCCGCCCGGCTCATCGTTCCCCAGGAGCTTCACCACCCGTGTGCCGTGCGCCGCCGCGGCGACGGTGTACGACTCGCGCTCCGTGCGCTGCAGCGGCGCGCTGCGGCCGGTGGCGGGGTCGAAGAGGTCGACGTGGTCGAGGTACGGAAGCTCCCGGGAGTACTTGCGGACGACGAGCCGCCCGTCGGGAAGGGTGCCCACGACGTCACGGGACATCGCGTCCCCGGCGGGGATCCGCAGGACCGCGGCCCGGGGATGGGCCCGGGCGAAAGGCGTCTCGGCCCTCCGGACGGGAGACGGGGTGGGTGGAGGCGTCTCCGGAGGGACGCGGTACTCCGGCAGATCGGCTTCGAAGGGGGAGGGCGACGGCGGCGCGGCGGACCCGCAGGCGCAGACTCCCATGATCAGAGCGGCCGCCGTCATCGCCGCCCTCATGCGGAGACGGCGCTCCGCCCGCGTCCGCGCCGGGGCGGGACATTCCCGATCGCGGATACGGTCCGCGGCCGCAGCGCCCTCGACGCCCTGCCCGGTCTGCCGTCCAGGAGCCATCCGGACACCCCCGATCGCGCCGTTCCGAAGCACCACCCAAAACGTAGACGATCGCCACCGGGCACACGAGACGGATGTCACTCCTGGTCTGCTTCTCCGGTTTCCGCGGACCCCCGCGGCTCACGGCCGCGGCGGATCGCCTCCGGGCCCGTACCGCTCGCGATGCGCGGCGACCCCCCTGTCAGTCCTCGACCGGCCGGTACAGCCCGCGCTTGTTGATGTACTGCACGATGCCGTCGGGCACCAGGTACCAGATGGGCTCCCCCGAGGCGACCCGCTGCCTGCACTCCGACGACGAGATGGCCAGCGCCGGGATCTCCAGCAGGCTGACCCGACCCTCGGGCAGCCCGGGGTCGTGCAGGTGGTGGCCGGGCCGGGTCGCGCCGACGAAGTGCGCGATGGTGAACAGCTCGTCCACGTCCCGCCAGCTCAGGATCTGGGCGAGGGCGTCGGCGCCGGTGATGAAGTACAGCTCCGTGTCCGGGCCGTTGGCGGCGGAGATGTCCCGCAGCGTGTCGATGGTGAAGGTGGGACCCGGCCGGTCGACGTCCACCCGGCTCACGGAGAAGCGCGGGTTGGAGGCGGTCGCGATGACGGTCATCAGATAGCGGTCCTCCGGCGCCGAGACCGCCTGGTCCGCCTTCTGCCACGGCCGCCCGGTCGGCACGAAGACGACCTCGTCGAGGTCGAAGTGGTGGGCGACCTCACTGGCGGCCACCAGGTGCCCGTGGTGGATCGGGTCGAAGGTCCCGCCCATGACGCCCAGACGGCGCTTTCCATAGCCGGTGGGAGCGTTCATCATGGAATGGACCATACGCGCAAACCGTGCGGAGCTTTTGACCAGCCCCCGCGCGTGCCACGCGGGGCCGACGTAGCATGCCGGACATGACCACCACCCCGGATCGCAACCGCGTGCAGCTCCCCGGCATCAGCTCCCGCGCCTACGAACATCCCGCCGACCGGTCCGCGCTGGTCGCCCTCCGCTCGCTCAGCGGGTTCGACACGGTCCTCAAGCAGATGTCCGGACTGATCAGCGAGCGCCGCCTGCGCCTGATCTACCTCGCCTCCGCGGTGCGCACGAGCGACACCCAGTTCCGCGCCCTGCACGACATGGGCCGCGACGCCGCCTACGTGCTCGATCTCCACCGCATCCCGGAGGTCTACGTCCAGCAGAGCCCGCAGGTCCAGGCCAAGGCCATCGGCTTCGACGACCCGTTCATCGTCGTCACCACCGGCCTGCTCGACCTGATGGACGAAGAGGAGCAGCGCTTCGTCATCGGCCACGAGACCGCGCACATCCTCTCCGGCCACGCGGTCTACCGCACGATGCTGGACATCCTCACCCGGCTGGCCACCCGCGTGGCCTGGATCCCGCTCGGCTACATCGGGCTGCGCGCGATCGTGGCGGGCCTGGAGGAGTGGCACCGCAAGTCCGAGCTCTCCGCCGACCGCGGCGGCCTCCTCGTCGGCCAGGACCCCGACGCCGCCCTGCGGGCGCTGATGAAGCTCGCCGGCGGCTCGCGCCTGCACGAGATGAACATCGAGGCATTCCTCGACCAGGCCCGAGAGTACGACACGGCGGGCGACGTCCGCGACGGCCTGCTGAAGGTCCTGAACCTGCTCGGCACGACCCACCCGTTCGCGGTCTCCCGCGTCGCCGAGCTCGACAAGTGGCGCCGCGGCGGGGAGTACGACACGATCCTCGGCGGCGCCTACCCCCGCCGCGCCGACGACTCCAGCGCCAAGATCTCCGAGGAGGTCAAGGCCGCCGCCCGTTCCTACCGCGAGTCGTGGTCCCAGTCCCAGGACCCGTTCATCGGCGTCCTGCGCGACGTGGCCGAGGGCGCGGTCAACGCCGGCGAGCGGATCTTCAACCGGTTCGCCCGCCGTGACGGCAACTGAGCCGCGTCGTTTCCCTATCGTTCACAAAAGGCCCGGGAGTTCACATCCCGGGCCTTTTGTACAGGGAAACGGATTTGCGGGCAATACATGACTGCTTTACTGTTTCGCCCCATGAGAATCCGCATGATCGCCGTCCTGACCGGCGTGGCAGGTCTTCTCCTGACGGGTACGGCGCACGCCTACCCCATCAAGGACGAGGCGCTGACGAAGAACACGCTCTACACCTCCGGCCCGCTGGCCGCGGCCGAATGCGCGGAACCGGCGGTCAAGGAAGGCAGCATCGCCTCGGCCAAGAAGTACTGGACCGCGGTGCACTCCTGCCTGAACACGGTCTGGGGAGAGCACCTGAAGACGGCCGGCCTGCCGTTTGAAAAGCCCGTTCTCAAGTTCGGGCGGATCCCCAAGGGGTTCTGCGGCTACGACATCGGCAAGAGCAAGTCGATGGCGTACTACTGCGACCCCTCGAAGACGGTCCTCGTGCAGATCGGAAAGGACTGGACCGAGGACATCGACGACCTCCTCCTGCTCAACGTCGCCGCCGAGATGTACGGCCAGCACGTCCAGAACCTCGTCGGCATCCACGCCGCCTACGAGGAGGCTCCGTACGCGAACAAGAAGGAGCTGAACGAGCAGAGCCGACGCTACAACCTGCAGAGCGAGTGCCTGAGCGGCGCGTTCCTGCGGAGCGTCTGGTCCTCCCTCGACCGGCCGGCGTCGGACTGGAGGGACCTGCAGTCCATCCTGAAGAACAGCGGTGACGCCGCAGGCGAGCCCCGCACCTACGGCAAGGGCGGCAGTCACGTCTACTGGGCCAAGCGCGGTTACGCCAAGGGCGACCCCGCCTCCTGCAACACCTGGTCGGCCTCTTCCGCCAAGGTGAGCTGAGAAACATCCCGCTGAGGACCGGCGCGGACCGGTCCTCAGAGGACCAGCGCGACCACGCGCACGGCCGCCGTGCACACGGCGGCGAACCCGCCCAGCACGACCATCGCGCGCAGGCCCTCCCTGCGCAGTTCCGGGAGCCGGGAGCCGGCCCGTTCCACCTCCCGGCCGGTGATCCATCCGCAGACCACGCCGAACACGACGCCGGCGACGGCGACGGGGGCCGGGGCGGGTTGCAGCCACCATTCCGGGGGCAGCGACCCGCCCATGGCCAGCCACAGGGTGAGGGCGGCCAGGCCCCCCGCCGGGGCGCCCGGCCAGACCACGGCGGTCAGCAGCGATCCGGTGAGGGCCAGCGGGAAGCCGAGCACGCGCAGGGCTCCCCGGACTCTGGCCGACCTGCGCCTCCTGACCAGCCAGTGCCCCGCCCAGACGGCACGGGTCAGGACGACGAACAGGCCGGTGACCGCGAAGGTGGCCAGCGGCCAGATCACCGAGGTCACGACGCAGGGCACCGCCAGCACCGCGAGGACGATCAGGGTCAGGTTGCCCGCGGGCAGCGGCCCCGCCGGAGCGCCCGTCTCGGCCTCCGCCACCGGAGAGCCGTCCGCCTGCCGTCCCCTGCCCGCTCCGGGAGCCGTCCGTCCCACCGGGAGCCGGCGGCCCGGCTTCGCGTTCTCCCCCGTGACCGGGCGCGCGCCGCGCGGCGTCCCCGCGCTCCTCAGCGCGGTCCTCATCCGGGGCTCGGGGCCCACCTGGGCGGAACCCGCCCGCTCCGAACCCGCCCGCTCCGACCCGGTCCTCTCCTGACCTGCTCGCAGCGCACCCGGCTGCTCCGTACCCGGCGGCTTCGTCCCCGGGGGCTTCGTTCCCGGGGGCTTCGTGCCCGCCCGGCGAGGACCGGTGCCGCCCCGCACGGGCGGCTCCGGCGCCCCCGCGGACACCGGCTCCGCGAAGGCGGCACGCGCCAGCCGGGACAGCCTGCCCGCGAGGAGGGCCGCCGTGGGCCGCTTGGCGGCCTCGCGGTGGAGGGCCGCGCGGATCAACGGGAGGAGGGCCGCGGGGACACCGGCCAGATCCGCCTGCCCGTTGAGGATGGCGTACATCTGCGCCTCGACCGTGCCCCGGCCGAAGGTGGGGCGGCCGGTCGCGGCGAAGGCGACCGTCGCCGCCCACGCGTGGACGTCGGCGGGCTCCCCGACCGGCTCGTCCGCGAAGAGCTCGGGAGCGGCGTAGCCCGGAGTGCCGAGGAAGGTGCCGGTCATGGTGAGCCGGGTGGCGTCCAAGACCTGGGCGATGCCGAAGTCGATGAGCACGGGCTCGCCCGAAGCGCTGAGCAGGACGTTGGCCGGCTTGAGGTCACGGTGGACGACCCCCGCCGCGTGGATGATCGCCAGGGCCGTGGCCAGGCCGTGCGCCAGGCCGATCAGGTCGGCGCCCTCCAGGGGGCCGTCGCGCCGTACCCGGTCCAGGAGGGTGTCGCCCTCGATGTACTCCATGACCAGGTAGGGCCGGTCGCCGTCCAGGTCGGCGTCGAGCACCCGGGCGACGTAGGGGCTCTCCACCCGCCGGAGCGCGCGGACCTCGCGCTCCAGGCGTATGCCGGCCTCCGAGTCGGCGTCCACCGCGTCATGGAGCATCTTGAGCGCGGCCTTCTCCCCACGCCGGGAGGTGGCGAGGTAGACCTCGCCCATGCCGCCCCTGCCGAGGCGATCCACCAGCGTGTACGGGCCGACGCGCCCGAGCCTGCCCACCCGCCCTCCACCCATAGGAGACCACACCATAGCGGGCGGGCACGACGATTCTCCGGCGACTCGCCGGAGCCGGAAGGATCAGCGTGGCGGGAACCGGCGGCGGAGGAGGCCTCGGCTCACGACCGGCCGGCGTACTCGCGCCGGTCCGCGGCCCCGTGCCCTCCGGCGGGCTCCCACTCGCCGCCGTACTCGTCTCGCCGGTCGGGGACGAGCAGGCTCTCCAGTTCGGCCACGGGCTCGGCCGACAGGTCCAGGCGGCCCTTCCGCCGCCAGTTCACGTGTCCCCGGCTCTCCAGGAACAGCATCAGACGGTCGACGCCGAACAGCACGGCGCCCACGAAGACGATCCCGATCACGGTCTGCATGGGGGCCAATCCAACCATCCATGCCCGCCGCGGAGCGCATCGACACGTTCACACACCGCGACTTTCGATGCCCTTCACCGAACCATGACGGAACCCGCGGGACCCCACCGGACCTGCGGGCTCCGCCGCGCCGTCCTACCGGGACTCGCCCGGGCAGGAGGCGATGACCGTCCCCGAGGAGGTGCGCAGATGGCCCTCGCCGGTGTAGACCCACTTGGTGGAGGTCAGCTCCGGCAACCCCATCGGGCCGCGGGCGTGCAGCTTCTGGGTGGAGATGCCGATCTCCGCGCCGAAGCCGAACTCGCCGCCGTCGGTGAACCGGGTCGAGGCGTTGACCGCCACGGCCGCGGAGTCGACGAGCGCGACGAACCTGCGGGAGGCGGTGACCGACCGGGTGACGATCGCCTCGGTGTGGGCGGAGCCGTACCTCCTGATGTGCGCGACCGCGTCCTCCAGCGAGTCGACCACCGCGGCGGCGATGTCCAGCGAGAGGTACTCCGCGCGGAAGTCCTCCTCACCGGCCGGGACCACCGCGTCGCCGTACGCGGCGATCCGCTCGTCGCCGTGGACCGTCACTCCGGCCTCGGCCAGCGCGGCCAGGGCGCGCGGCACGAAGGCGTCGGCGACGGCGGCGTGCACCAGGAACGTCTCGGCGGCGTTGCAGACCGAGGGCCGCTGCGCCTTGGCGTTGAGCAGGATCTCGACCGCCAGGTCGAGGTCGGCGTCGGCGTCGACGTAGACGTGGCAGTTGCCCGTGCCGGTCTCGATGACCGGGACCGTCGACTCCTGCACCACCGACTCGATCAGCGAGGCGCCGCCGCGCGGGATCAGCACGTCGACCAGCCCGCGGGCCTTCATCAGCGCCTTGACCGAGTCGCGGGTCACCCCGGGCACCAGCTGCACGGCTCCCGCCGGGACCTCCGTGCCCGCCAGCGCCTCCTGCATGACCCGCACGAGCACCGTGTTGGACTCGTACGCGCTGGAGGAGCCGCGCAGCAGGGTGGCGTTCCCGCTCTTGAGGCAGAGCGCGGCCGCGTCGACCGTGACGTTGGGGCGGCCCTCGTAGATGATGCCGACCACGCCGAGCGGCACCCGGAGCTGGCGCAGCTCCAGCCCGTTGGGCAGCGTGCTCCCCCGGACGACCTCGCCCACCGGGTCGGGCAGGTCGGCGACCTGCCGCACGGCGTCGGCGACGGCCTCGATCCGGGCGGCGTCCAGGCTGAGCCGGTCGACCATGTACTCGGAGGTGCCGTTCTCGCGGGCGCGGGCCACGTCGATCGCGTTGGCCTCGATGATCTCGGCGGAGCGGGCCACCAGCGCGTCGGCGATCGCCCGCAGCGCCGCGTCCTTCGGCGCCCGCGGCAGCGGGGCCAGCTCGGTGGCGGCCTCCTTCGCCGCCAGGGCCACCTTCAGGAAATCTTCGGAGACCTCGGAAGCGGTCGTGAGGTCTCCCGACGACGCAGACATGTCGCACTCCATGGGAACTAGTGGGTGGGCTCCAGTATGACGATGTCGTCACGGTGGATCAGTTCGCGTTCATATTCCGGACCGAGGCTGCTGGCCAGCTCCCGGGTGGAGCGGCCGAGCAGGTCGGGGATCTCAGCGGCGTCGAAGTTGACCAGCCCCCGGGCCACGACCCCGCCCAGCGGCCCGCACAGGTCCACCGGGTCCCCCGCCGCGAAGTCGCCCTCGACCCCGGTGACCCCGGCGGGCAGCAGCGACTTGCGGCGCCGACGACCGCCTCGACCGCCCCCGGGTCCAGGTGGAGGCGGCCGCGGCCGGTGGCGGCGTGGGCCAGCCAGAGCAGCCGCGTGCCCGGGTGGCGTCCCGCCGGGTGGAAGTAGGTGCCGATGTCGGCCCCGGCGAGGGCCTGGGCGGCGTGCGCGGCGGCGGTGAGCACCACGGGCACACCGGCGCCGGTGGCGATCCTGGCCGCCTGCACCTTGGTGACCATCCCCCCGGTGCCGACCGCGCCGCCCCCGCCGAGCTCGACCCCGTCCAGGTCCTCGGGGCCGCGCACGTCGGTCAGCCGCCGCGAGCCCGCCTTGCGGGGGTCGCCGTCGTAGAGCGCGTCCACGTCCGAGAGCAGCACGAGGGCGTCGGCACGGGTCAGATGGGCCACCAGCGCGGCGAGCCGGTCGTTGTCGCCGAAGCGGATCTCGTCGGTGGCGACGGTGTCGTTCTCGTTGACGATCGGGACGATGTCGAGCTCCAGCAGGCGGCCGAGCGTGCGCTGGGCGTTGGCGTGGTGCGCGCGGCGCATCATGTCGTCGGCCGTCAGCAGCACCTGGCCGACGCGCAGGCCGTACCGGGCGAAGGAGGAGGTGTAGCGGGCCACCAGCACGCCCTGGCCGACCGAGGCCGCGGCCTGCTGGGTGGCCAGGTCGCGGGGGCGCGCGGCCAGGCCCAGCGGGCCGAGCCCGGCCGCGATCGCGCCGGAGGAGACCAGCACGATCTGGGTGCCGGCCCTCCGCCGCGCGGCGAGCACGTCGACCAGGGCGTCCACCCGGTCCACGTCGATCATCCCCTGCGGGGTGGTGAGCGAGGACGAACCCACTTTCACGACGAGGCGTGCTGCCGTACGGATCCGATCGCGCGCAGGGGTCACGACGCGTGCCTTTCTTCAGGAGCAGGTGAGAGGAGGAAGCCGGTCAGCCGAGCCGGTTGTCGGTGCCGCGCGGGCCCTGGTGCACCGCCTCGGCGTTGAGGGTGGGCTGCCAGTCGAAGATGTAGCCGTTCTCCATGGAGCCGATGACGACCTCGGCGCCGGCCTTGGCGCCGGCCTTGAGGAGCTCCTCCTCGACGCCGAGCCGCTCCAGCCGGTCGGCGAGGTAGCCGACGGCCTCGTCGTTGGTGAAGTCCGTCTGGCGGATCCACCGCTCCGGCTTGACCCCGGTGACCTGGAAGGTGTTCTCGTCGACCCGGCGCACGGCGAACCCGGCGTCACCGAGCTGCCGGGGCTTGATGACCAGGCGGGTCGGCTCGGTCACCGGGACGGCCGCGCGGGCGGCGGCGACCATCTCGCCCATGGCGAAGGTCAGCTCGCGCAGTCCCTCGTGGGTCGCGGCGGAGATCGCGAAGACCCGCATGCCGCGCTCCTCCAGCATCGGCCGGACGATCTCGACCAGCTCGCGCGCGTCGGGCACGTCGGTCTTGTTCAGCACGGCCAGGCGCGGGCGGTCCTCCAGCTTGCCGTACGCGGCCAGCTCGGCCTCGATCGCCTCGTAGTCGCTGATCGGGTCCCGGCCCGGCTCCATCGTCGCGCAGTCGATCACGTGCACGAGCGTGCTGCACCGCTCGACGTGACGCAGGAACTCGTGGCCGAGGCCCTTGCCCTCGGAGGCGCCGGGGATCAGGCCGGGCACGTCGGCGACGGTGAAGACCGTCTCCCCCGCGGTGACCACGCCGAGGTTGGGCACCAGCGTGGTGAACGGGTAGTCGGCGATCTTCGGCCGGGCCGCGCTCAGCGCCGCGATGAGGGAGGACTTGCCCGCACTGGGGAAGCCGACCAGCGCCACGTCCGCGACGCTCTTCATCTCCAGCATCACGTCGAGCTCGTCACCTGGCTCGCCGAGCAGCGCGAAGCCGGGGGCCTTGCGCTTGGCGGAGGCCAGCGCCGCGTTGCCCAGGCCGCCGTGGCCGCCCTCGGCCACGACGTAGCGGGTGCCCGCGCCGACCAGGTCGACGAGCACCTCGCCGGTGACGGCGTTCTTCACCACGGTCCCGTCCGGGACCGGCAGGATGACGTCGGCCCCGTTGGCACCGTCGCGGTTGGAGCCCGAGCCCTGCTTGCCGTTGTCGGCCTTGCGGTGCGGGCGGCGGTGGTAGTCCAGCAGGGTGGCGGTGTTCGCGTCCACCTCCAGGATCACGTCGCCGCCGCGGCCGCCGTTGCCGCCGTCGGGGCCGCCCAGCGGCTTGAACTTCTCCCGATGCACAGAGGCGCAGCCATGTCCCCCGTCACCGGCCTTGATGTGCAGGACCACCTGGTCCACAAAGTCCGGCATGTCTGCTCTCCTACCCCCATCTTCGGGACCCGCTGTCGGGAACGCCCCGTTTCGCAACACGAACAGGGGTGGACCGCTGAACGCGATCCACCCCTGCCCTAACGTCTGTCGGTGCGGATCTACTCCGCGACCGGGACGATGTTCACCGCGCGGCGACCGCGCTTGAAGCCGAACTGCACGTGGCCCGCGGCCAGCGCGAACAGCGTGTCGTCGCCACCGCGACCGACGTTGTCGCCCGGGTGGAAGTGGGTGCCACGCTGGCGGACGATGATCTCACCGGCGTTGACCAGCTGGCCGCCGAAGCGCTTCACACCGAGCCGCTGGGCGTTCGAGTCACGGCCGTTCCGAGTGGACGACGCGCCCTTCTTGTGTGCCATCTCGCAAAACTCCCGAAACTCAGGCCTGGTCGATGCCAGTGATCTTCACCTGGGTGTACCGCTGGCGGTGACCCTGGCGCTTCTTGTAACCGGTCTTGTTCTTGTACTTCAGAATCCGGATCTTCGGACCCTTGGTCTCGCCGAGGATCTCGGCGGCGACCGTGAACCTGCCCGCCTCGGTGGTCACGTCGCCGTCGTTGACGACGAGCACCGTCGGCAGCGTAACCGTGGAACCGACCTCGCCGGCGACCTTGTCCACCTCGAGGACGTCACCGACGGAGACCTTCTGCTGCCTGCCGCCGCAACGAACGATCGCGTACACCGCGGAACCCTTCTTCTGCCTACTTGCTCGCTGGATGCTGCGCCCCGCATCCGGCTGTGGTCACCGAAATTGGACCGACGAACCGGGTAGGCGCGCGAACAGGGCGCGCCACTAGCGCACCGATTCACCAGGGTACCGGACTGCGGTGCCCTGGTCGAACCGGGCGGAACGTCGGGTTGCCGGCGCGGCATGGCGCGCCGGCGGTCACCGGACCGATGGGTCCCCCGCCTGGGGCGGGCTGGACCTAGTCGGCCGGCTTGGCCTTGCGGGAGCGTCGCCGCCCCCTTCCGGCAGCCTGTACGGCTTGCGTGTCCTCATCCGGGACATCGTCAAGCGCATCGGTCACCGTATCACGCCCGGACTGCTCACTGGCCGCGACCGCGCTTCCGGCGTCCTTGGCCAGCTTCTCCGCGACGGCCTTCTCCACCGCCATCTTGCCCTGGGTGCCGCGCGGCTCGGACTTGCCCTCGACCGGCTCGGCCGAGATGTGCAGGCCCCGGCCGTTGCAGCACTCGCAGACGGTGGAGAACGCCTCCAGGAGGCCCTGGCCGACGCGCTTGCGCGTCATCTGGACCAGTCCCAGGGACGTCACCTCGGCGACCTGGTGCTTGGTCCGGTCGCGGGCCAGGCACTCCAGCAGCCGCCGCAGCACCAGGTCCCGGTTGCTCTCCAGCACCATGTCGATGAAGTCGATGACGATGATGCCGCCGATGTCCCGGAGCCTGAGCTGGCGGACGATCTCCTCGGCCGCCTCCAGGTTGTTGCGGGTGACGGTCTCCTCGAGGTTCCCGCCCTGCCCGGTGAACTTGCCGGTGTTGACGTCGACGACGGTCATCGCCTCGGTCCGGTCGATCACCAGCGAACCGCCGCTGGGCAGCCAGACCTTGCGCTCCATCGCCTTGGCGATCTGCTCGTCGATCCGGTACGCCGCGAAGACGTCGCCGTTCTCGTCCCACTTCGTCAGCCGGTCGGCCAGGTGCGGGGCCACGTAGCGGACGTACTCGTCCACCGTGTCCCACACCTCGCCCGCCACGACCAGCGAGGTGAAGTCCTCGTTGAACACGTCCCGGACCACCCGGACGGTCAGGTCCGGCTCCGAGGAGAGCAGCTCCGGCGCGCTGGCCGACTTGGCCTTGCGCTGGATGTTCTCCCACTGGGCCGAGAGCCTGGCCACGTCGCGGCCGAGCTCCTCCTCCGAGGCGCCCTCGGCGGCCGTGCGGACGATCACACCGGCGTTCTCCGGCATGACCTTCTTGAGGATGCCCTTGAGCCGGGTCCGCTCCTTGTCGGGGAGCTTGCGGCTGATGCCGGTCATCGAGCCGTCGGGCACGTAGACCAGGTAGCGGCCGGGCAGGCTGATCTGCGACGTCAGGCGGGCGCCCTTGTGGCCCATCGGGTCCTTGGTGACCTGCACCAGGACGGGCTGGCCCGACTTGAGCGCCACCTCGATGCGCTTGGGCTGGCCCTCCAGCCCGGCGGTGTCGAAGTTGACCTCGCCGGCGTACAGCACCGCGTTGCGGCCCTTGCCGATGTCGACGAAGGCCGCCTCCATGCTCGGCAGGACGTTCTGCACCTTGCCGAGGTAGACGTTGCCCACGTAGGACTGGCTCGCCTCGCGGTTGACGTAGTGCTCGACGAGGACGTCGTCCTCCAGCACCGCGATCTGGGTCCGGTCGCCGGTGCGGCGGACCACCATCACCCGCTCGACGGCCTCCCGGCGGGCCAGGAACTCCGACTCGGTGATGATCGGCGGGCGCCTGCGGCCGAGCTCCCGGCCCTCCCTGCGGCGCTGCTTCTTGGCCTCCAGGCGGGTCGAGCCCCGCACGCTCTGCACCTCGTCCATGGCGCTGCCGCGCCCGGCACGGGGCGCGCGGATGCGCACCACGGTGTTCGGCGGGACCTCCTGGACGTCCTCCGCCTCCTCGGAGCCCCTGCGGCGGCGACGGCGGCGGCGGCGCGAGGTGCCGCCCTCCTCCGTCTCGGCCTCCTCCCGCTCGGCCTCGGCCGGCCCGGCGGCGGTCTCGTCCGCGCCCTGCTCGGAGTCGCCGTTCTCGGCCTCCTCCTGCTCGCGCGTCTTCCCGCGCCCGCGGCCGCCCTGCGGCGGCGGCGACGGCGACCGGCGGCCTCGTCGTCGCCTCTTCCTCCTCGGCCTCCTCGCCCTCTTCCTCCTCGGGCTCCTCCTCGATCCCGGCGGGCTCGAACGGCTGCACCGGGGC